>CALPVO020000067.1 GCA_943327025.2 Janthinobacterium lividum | reverse complement strand
TCATCGAACCGCTTGCGCAGATGCTTGAGCAGGCCGGCCTGCACGATGCCCGAGCAAACGCCCACCAGCATCAGCGCGAAGCCCACCTGCGTGGTGGTCCAGCCGTAACGGTAGCCCGCGTAGAGGACGAACACGCTGTTCAGCGCGTATTGCGCGAGGCTGAACAGGAAGCTCATGGCCGACAGGCGCCGCAGATCTTTGGTGGCCCCCAGCAGTTGCAGCGAGCCCACGGGGTTGGCGGTGGCGAGGGTAAAGCGGCGGCGGTTTTCCTTTGGCAGCGACTCGGGCAGCACGAACCAGCCATAGATGAAGTTGCCAAGGCTGAGCAGGCCTGCGGCCCAGAAGGGGAAGCGCAGGTCGAAGCCCCCTAAAATGCCGCCGAGCCCAGGGCCGATGACGAAGCCGGCACCGAACGCGGCGCCCAACATGCCGAACTTTGCGGCGCGCTCTGCGGGCGGCGTGATGTCGGCGATGTAGGCATTGGCGGTGCTGATGCTGGCTGAAGTGATGCCGCTGAGTACCCGCCCCAGGAACAGCCACCCCAGGGAGGGCGCCAGCGCCATCAGCAGGTAGTTGCCGGCGAGCCCCAGATTGGAGAGCAGGATGACCGGGCGCCGTCCGAAGCGGTCGCTGAGCGCGCCTAGCACCGGCGAGAACAGGAACTGCATGAGCGCCCAGGTGGTGCCGAAAATGCCCACGATGTGAGCGGCCCGGGAGGTATCGCCGTCGACAAAGCTTTCGATGAGCTTCGGCAACACTGGCAGCACGATGCCCAGCGCGAGCATGTCGAGCAGGACAGTAATGAAAACAAAGATGACGGCCGCCTGGCGGCCAGCCGGCGGAGCGGAAGGCAAAGACATTGCGCCATGCTACACCGGGCGGTGGCTGGGCCCCTTCGGTAGTTGCTGATGGCGGTGGGGGCGGGAACCCGGTAACTTCCCTTGGCAAAGGTGAAATGCGAACCATTCTCAGCTAGGATGTCCCTATGGACCCTATTCCAGCCCCGTCGCTCAGTCTTGCCGACCTCGCGGTGAACGCCGAAGGCCGCGTGGCTGGGCTATTGGTTGAAGGCGGCGCCCTGCTGCGGCGTCTGGCCGATTTGGGCTTCGTTCCCGGCGAGTACGTGCGCATCGTGGCGCGTGGTGCGCTGGGTGGCGAACCGTTGGCGGTCCGCGTGGGACGCTCCACGTTTGCGCTGCGCCGCCATGAGGCAGCCTGCGTTCAGGTGTTACCGCACCGGGGCTAACCCGGCGCTACGCCCATGTCGTCTGCTCCCCCGTTGCCCCCGCTGCGCGTTGCTCTGGCTGGCAACCCGAATTGCGGCAAAACCGCGCTGTTCAACCTGCTGACCGGTAGCCGGCAGAAGGTCGCCAATTACGCCGGCGTCACCGTCGAGCGCAAGGAAGGCACGTTTCGCACGCCTTCGGGCCGGGCGGTGCGCGTGCTGGACTTGCCGGGTCTCTACAGTCTCGAACCGCAAAGCCCCGATGAGCAGGTGACTGCCGACCTCCTGTGCGGTCGCTTGCCCGATGAACCGGCCCCGGAAGTGGTGGTGGGGGTGCTCGATAGCACCGACCTGCGCCGTCACTTGCGCTTGGCGCTGGCCTTGCGCCGTTCCGGGTTGCCGCTGGTGTTGGCGCTGAACATGACCGACCTGGCCCGCCAACGTGGCGCCCGCGTGGATGCTGCGGGCCTTGCGGCGTTGTTGGGCGTGCCGGTGGTGGAGACCACGGCAGTGGAGCGCCACGGGGCCTTGGAACTGCTGTCACAACTGGACCGGCCCATCGCCGTGCCCGTGCTCGGTCCGGAAACCGATGAAGAACTGTTGGCCGCGGCCCATCGCTTGCTCGGCGAGGCGGTCGATGTGGGCGGTGTCACCGCCTCCGACCAGATCGATCGTTTCGTGCTGCACCCGGTGCTGGGCCCAGCGTTGTTGGCGCTCACCTTGTTCCTGGTATTTCAGGCTGTGTTTGCTTGGGCCGCGCCGCTCATGGATGGCATCGAGGCTGCCGTGGGTTGGCTCGGCGCGCTGTGCGCCAGCGTGTTGCCCGCCGGGCCGCTGCGCAGTTTGTTGGTGGACGGCATCATCGCCGGTGCGGGTGGTGTACTCGTCTTCCTGCCGCAAATTCTCATTCTGTTCGCGTTCATCCTGGTGCTGGAAGACTCCGGCTACTTGCCGCGCGCCGCGTTTCTGTTGGACCGCTTGATGGGGGGCGTGGGGCTTTCCGGTCGCGCGTTCATTCCGCTGTTGTCATCGTTTGCCTGTGCCATCCCCGGCATCATGGCCACGCGCACCATTCCCGATAAACGCGACCGCTTGGTCACGATTCTCGTGGCGCCGCTGATGACATGCTCTGCGCGCTTGCCCGTGTACACCCTGCTCATTGGCGCTTTCATTCCGGCGCGCAAGTTGGCTGGCGTGTTCGAACTGCAGGGCTTGGTGTTGTTCATCTTGTATTTCGCGGGAGTGGCCGCGGCGCTGGCCGTAGCCTGGTTGCTGAAGCGCTTCGGGCGCAGTGCCGGCCCACAGCCCTTGCTCATGGAATTGCCGAGCTATCGCTGGCCGCATTTGCGCAGCCTTGCGCTCGGCCTGTGGCAGCGCGCTGTCATCTTCGTCTCGCGTGTGGGCGGTATTCTGCTGGCGCTGAGTGTCTTGCTATGGTTCTTGAGCAGCTTCCCGGCGCCCCCAGTGGGTGCGGTAGGCCCGGCCATTGAATACAGTTGGGCGGGGCAGTTAGGCGCGTTGCTGGCGGTGGTATTCGCCCCCATCGGCTTCAACTGGCAGATTAGCGTGGCACTGGTGCCCGGTTTGGCTGCGCGTGAAGTGGCTGTGAGCGCGCTGGGCACGGTATACGCACTAAGCGCCACCGGCGACGACACCGGGGCGGCGCTTGTGCCACTCATCGCAGCCGACTGGAGCTTGCCGACGGCCTTGTCGCTGCTGGCTTGGTATGTGTTTGCACCGCAGTGTCTGTCCACGCTCGCCGTGGTACGCCGTGAAACCAACGGCTGGCGCTGGCCACTGGTGATGACGGCGTACTTGTTCGGTCTCGCCTATGCGGCGTCCTTCGTCACTTACCGCATGGCCTTGGCCTTGGGGGGCTGAAGCCATGGCACCTTGGCTGGAATGGACGTTGGTGCTCGTGCTCGTGTTGGCGAGTACTGCCTATGCCGCTTGGCGGCTGCTGCCCCAAACGTGGCGAGTGCGTTTGCAGGTTCGCTTAGGCTGGCGGGCAACGGGCAGTGGTTGTGCGTGTGATGCCTGCCCGCCTTCGGCCAGCAACAAGAACTAGCACCAAGAACTAGTACCCAGAGCTAGCGCTGCGAAATTGAACACTCCGCCGCGTTAGCCTCGGCTCTCGACACGGCCGCACGCGTTTTTCGCGATACGCAGTCGATATGCGCGGACACTTCCAGCGCTTCCCATGATGGACTTTGCCGGTGACTCGCAGGGGCTGAAAGCCGCCCCTCGTGCGCACTCGCATTGGACGCTAACGCCACAAGGAGGTGGCTCATGGAAACCAGGGAAGGCTGGCGTCGCGTATTCGCGGCGGCAGGATTGTTTGCGGCATTGTGCTGGCCGTTCGCCGTGCGGGCAGGCCTTGAGTCCGGTGCTACCCCGGGAGAGGCGCAGGTATCGCCGGACGGCACGGCGCACTTGCGGGTGCCTCTCGCGCTAACGCCGGGGCCCGGGGGTCTTGTCCCGCAGTTGGCACTGGAGTGGTCTTCGGCACGGCGCGGCGGTTTGCTTGGGCAGGGCTGGGACTTGCTTGGGCTCTCCAGCATCACGCGCTGTGCACGCACCACAGGCCAGGATGGCGTGGCCGCCGCGGTGTCGATGACGACCGGCGACACGGGCGACCGCTATTGCCTGGATGGTTTGCGCTTGCGGCGCGTTGCTGGTGTGCAGGGCGCACCCGGCACGGTGTACCAAACCGAATCTGAAAGCTTCCTGCGCGTCACTTCGCAAGGGGCGGCGGGCAATGGTCCGGCGTGGTTTACGGTGGAGCAACCGGATGGCACGGTGCTCACCTATGGCGGGACTGCAGACAGCCGCATCGAGGACGCCAGCGGCCAAACCGTTCGTGTCTGGGCGCTGTCGTCGCGTCGCGACCGTGCTGGCAATACCTTGCGGGTCACGTATCAAGAAGATGCTGGCCCAGCCTTGGTCACGCAAGGCGTGTATGGCGGGCAGTACGGTTATCGTCCGCTGGAAATTTCCTACGCCGCCGCCGGAAATGGCGAGCCTGCGCATCATGCGGTTCGTTTCATTTACGAAGCGGCTCCGCAACCGATCGAAGCGGGTTGGCAGGCCGGAACGCTGGTGGTGTCCTGGCAGCGTTTGGTGCGAGTGGAACATCGCCACGATACGGCCTTGGTGCGGCAGTGGAGCCTGGCGGCAGAGACTGCGCCTGCGGCCTGGCGGGTAACGGAATGCGGCCCCACCCGTTGTCGCGAACCGCTGCGCGCGCTGGTGACGCCAGCGACTTTGGCGGTGGCCGGCTTGCAGCAACCCGGGGATCTCTCCGGCTATCCGCAAGCGGACGCGAGCTTGCTGGCAGACTTGAACGGCGATGGTCGTGAAGACTTCGTCTCGCCTACGGCTGTAGCCGGTTACTGGTCGTTTCGCCTTGCGGACCCCGCGCAGCCCTCCGGCTTTGGGCCGCGGGTCACCACCAGCGTGGTGCCGGTGCAGACCGATCGAACTGTCATTGTCGACTGGGACGCAGATGGCCGCAAAGACCTGCTGTACCCGGTACTGGGCGTGAATGGCACGGCGCGCTGGTGGTGGATCCGCAGCACTGGCACCGGTTTGGCGGCTGCAGTCGATACCGGCTATGGCGTCGATAGCATTGGGCTGCGTGCCGTGGCAGTGGATGTGAATGGCGATGGCCGCGATGATCTGGTGTACGCCGTGAACTCGCCGGCCCGCGTCATGGCCCGCCTGCACGACGGCACGCGTCCTGCGGCAGTGCCTTTGCAGTTGTGGGCCATGCCCACCGGCCAAGCGTTCTGTGCGGGGAGTGGGCTGACGGCTCGGCAACCCGAGATTGGTGCGGTGGACTTCGACGCCGATGGCCGCGCCGACTTGTTGGCTTGCACGGTTCCTATGTCCACGGGCACGTCCACCTCCATTGGTACGTCTTTCGGCTATTCGATGAACACGCTGTCCAGCCTGCAGGCGCTCGCTCCGGCGGCTGGTGCATCCACGTTGCGTGCCCTGCTCATGCGCGGAACGGTCGCCGCGCCGGTGGCGCAGTGGGTAGCGGATCTCGGCGATACGGACGGCGCGGTGGCACCGCGTATCGGCGACTTCAATGGCGATGGCTACCAGGACGTGTTGTTCCGTCGGCCTTCGGGTGCCTGGTCGACGCGCGCGTTCACAGGTCATGCCTTTGCCTCTGCGCAGGCCGCTCCCGCGCCCTCGAGCGCCGCGCTGGTCTTCGATCTGGATGGTGATGGCGCCAGCGACTTGTTGGACGCTCGTACCGATGGCTGGGTGTTCTTTGCTGGCCAGCGTGGGCGCGAAGCGCTGCTGGCGTCGCAGGCCGCGAACGTTACCGGTAGCGAAGTGATGGGCAGCGCTTATCGCGTCGGTGATGTGGATGGTGACGGCACGCCCGACCTGTTCGGTATTGCCATGCGGGACATCGGCTGGCATGTGGTGAAGCGCGTAGGGTCGGCGCAGGTGCGGGTCTCCAGGGTAGTGGAGGGCGCCGGTGCCGTGGTTTCCTGGTTTTACGCTGACAGCGAAGGCTGTGTAGCAACGACTGGCCTCGAAAGCATGCCCGTTGTTGCAGCAGGTAGTGGTTCCTTGTTACGCGCAGCCGCCAGCGGCGTTCCGGTGTGCCGACAGGAAGTGGAGGACGGTCTTGGCACCCATGCCACGCTGCGCTTTCGCTACGGGGACCCGCGGCGCGACGTGCTGCGCCGCGAATGGCTTGGGCCGGCATGGCGCGAACAAAAAGACGAGCGACATGGCACCGTGCTGCGGGAACAGTTTCAGCAGGCCTTTCCACTCCGCGGCGTGCTGGCAAGCCGGCGTGTCACGGGCGGAACGGGCCAAGCGGTGTTGCAGGAAGAGCTGGTCTACGCCGTTACCCAGAACGGCGCTGGCACGGAAGTTCGTCGCTGGCCGCAGTTGCAGCAGAAGCGGCGACAGGATTACGTGCTCGGTGGGGTACGGGCGGGTGCGCCGCAGCGCTCTACGGTGCAGTCCTTCGGACGTGACCCTTACGGCGGCCTCATCCAGCAGGCGGTGGAAGTAACCGACCTAGACAGTCTCTCGCCGGGCTTCGGTGAAGTGCACCGGCAGACGCTCTCGCGTACCTATCGACATGAGCCCGTCGGCTGGTGCTTGCGCTTGCCAGCAAGGGAAGAGCGCGTCGTCACTGCACCGGATGGCACGCGCTTGGTGCGAGTCATTGAGCAGGACATCGATACGGCCGCGTGTCGCGCGGTAGCGTGGCGCGAACTTGCCACGGATGCCAGTGTGCTGCGCAGCGTCGCCTGGAGTTATGACGCCTGTGGCAACCGCAACGCTACGACTTTGTCGCCAGCGGGAATGGCGGTACGTACCGTTCGTCAGGATTTCGGGTCGCGTTGTGTAGCGCCTGCCACCACCACGGATGCGCTGGGGCAAACCACCCGTTTGGCATGGCGCGATTCACTCGGGGTGCTGGCTACTGCTACCGATATGAACGGTGAAGGCTGGCAGGCGGACTATGACGAGTTTGGGCGCAAGGTGCGCTGGCGTGCGCCCGATGGCAGCGAATGGCGTGCCGAAACGCAAACCTGCCTATCCAAGTCCTGCGCGCAGTTGGGCAGCCGTTGGTGGCAGACAGAGCGCTGGACCGGTGCCGATGGCACACCCCTCGATGAGGTCACTACCTACTTCGGTGACCGCGGTCAGGCCATGGCGGAGGATCGGCGTGTACCGCTCGGGCCCAAGGTCCGCGAGGTTTGGAACTGGAATACCGATGGCCAACTGGCCGCCTTTAGTTTGCCCGCCTATGTCGGCTTGCCGGCGGCGCAGGCAACGCTGCGCTACGACACCTGGGGACGCGTGCAATCCGTGCAGCGGCCACGTTCTGGCGCCGACGCTACGCTTGTCACGGAAACCTTCGAGTTCGATGGTGCTATCACCACGGCGACGGATGTCGCTGGGGCTCGCACAGTATTCAAGCGTGACGTACTGGGGCGTTTGCGCGTAGTGGTGGACCCCCTCGGCGGCACTACTACTTATACCTACGGCGTAGCGGGTCTCGTTCGCGTGGTGGACGCGGTGGGTGCCGTGACGCGCCTTGAGTATGACGCTCTGGGGCGCCAAGTGGCGCTGCAAGACACTCAAGCCGGGCGGCGCGAGTTCACGCTGAATGCGTTGGGGCAAGTGGTATCCGAACGAGATGCCAAGGGGCAGGTGCGTAGCTACGAACGGGATCTGCTCGGACGCGTGGTGCGACGCTTGCAGCCCGAAGGCGAAACCCGCTGGACCTGGGGCACCGATGGGTTGCGGCATGAGGCGGGGAGGTTGGTCGCCCTTGACGGGCCAGCTACCAACGAGCGCTTTGCCTATGACGGGTTTGGGCGTTTGTTGCGGCGCGGCTGGGCGGGCGCTCGCGGCGATGCTTACGATTACACCTACGACGCTGCCGGTCGGCTCGAGGTTCTGGTGTATCCGCCTGCGGCAGATGGCACGCGCTTGCGCGTCCGTCATGGCTGGGATGGCAGGCAATTGCTGTCCTTGCGCGATGCCGACAGTGGGCAGTTGTATTGGCAAGCCCGTGCGTTCGATGTGGGCGGACTGCCCATCGACGAATTGCTGGGAAATGGGGTTGTCCGTTCTGCCGCGCGCGATGCAGTGACGGGCCTGCCCGATTGGCGTCTGGCACGACGTGCGGATGGCAGCAATCTGCAGGACGTGCGCTTCACTTTTGATGAGCGTGGATTGCTGGTGCGTCGTTTGGATGCCTTCGCCAGTATGGACGCCACCTTCCGGCACGATTTACTCGGGCGCCTGACCGCAGTGACCGGTCCGGCGGCGGCGGGCCTTGCCGTGCAGTACGACGCCGCTGGCAATGTGCTGCAGCGTAGTGACATCGGTGTGTTTCGCTACGACCCTGCTGTGCCCGGGCGCTTGTTGCAGGCTGGTACCCACACCTACAGCTACGATGCCAACGGGAATGTGGCCGTACGCGATGGTGCCAGCCTCTCTTGGAATTCCAACGACCAGCCCGCCGTATTGCGTGCCAATGGCCTGCAGAGCCGGTACACCTACGGCCCGGAGGGAGAGTTGGTAGCGCAGGAAGCCCTCTTCGCCAGCGGTACCGAAAACACCGCTTATGTCGGCGAGCTCGTCGAGCGTGTAGTCACCGCGGCACGGGAACACCAGCGCCAAGTCATTGTGGGTCCCGAAGGGCCAGTGGCTTGGGTGGTGAGGCGTTCGGATGGCACGAGGGACACCTGGTACGCCACGCAGGATGAGAGGGGCAGCCTCGACACACTCACGGATGCGCAAGGCACCGTGGTGTCGCGACTACGCTATTCGCCGTTCGGTGCGCGGGCCTCCAGTGTCTCTGGAAGCTCGGGTGGCTTGCAGGCCCAGGAGCAAACAGCCATTGCGGCCACCACGCGTCGTGGTTTTGGCATGCAGGTGCATGCGGACAATCTCGGGCTGGTGCATTTTGGCCAGCGTGTGCTGGACCCCGCTTCAGGCCGCTTCCTCTCTGCAGACCCACTGGTAGCGCAGGCCGGTAACAGTCAGGACTGGAATCGCTACGCCTATGCCTGGAATTCACCCTATGCGGTGGCCGACCCGTATGGCAACACCGAGGTGGAGATCTTTGTCGGTACCGATGGTTTCGGTATTCGTGTGGGTGGTGGCGAATGCACGGCCGACGGTAATGCCGATTGCAGCCAATTCGGCTTCGGTGTGGTGCCCTCCGGGCCGGATGGTCGCTTTTTTTATGATTGGGACGACCCGGATTTTCGTCAGGAAGTGGGGCCGGGCTTTCAACTCCGCTTCTCGGGCAATGACGGCACGGTTGGCATCAGCGAGCGTCTGGACCTTCTGCAAGGAGGCCTGAATGCCGCCTCGGCAGGCGCAGACCTGACCGGTATCGGTGAGCCTTTGGGCGTCGCGCTCGATGGCCTCAACGGCTTGGTATCACTGTTGCGCGGCGAACCCCGCGAGGCAGCGGAGCAAGCGGTGGCGATGGTGCCGGTGGCAGGCACGCTGAAAAACTTCCAATTGCTCCGCAAAATCATGGACAAGTTGGAGGCGCGCCGCGCGGTGGCCAAGGCAACGCGTCACCAAGAGGTGAACCCGCGTTATGGCCGCGCCGACCGCTGGCAGACCAAGGTTTTGGAGCCAGGTACGGTCTTGCTGCAGTTTGGACGGGCAAACGACCCCGGCCCGTATTTCTTCGCGCTGTCGCCGGCCGAGGCGCGGGCTGCGGGAGCGGCGGCGTTGTACGATGGACTGCAGATGCGCACCAGTGATAACCATGGGCGCTGGACGCAGGTGCAGGTGTACCGCGTTACCCAGCCCATCGGTGGCGCCGTGAGCATTGCGGGCAGCAACCTGCAGCATGGCAAGGGCGGCATCGAGCAGTATTTCCTGACACGGACGGAGGGACTGGCCCATGTCGG
>CALPVO020000066.1 GCA_943327025.2 Janthinobacterium lividum | reverse complement strand
TGCATGCTGCCGACGGCGGCGCTGGTGGAACGCACCACCAACCCCCTGCATCGCGCCATCTTGCTGAACTTCTGGCGCCATGTGCACCTGGAAGGCGCCGGCGATTACGACCGCATTCTGGCTTCGGACATGACCGTGGACCACCCCGTGTACCGCGTGGCATGGGGCGATAACCCGGTGGTCATTGAGGGCAAGGCCGGGGTGCTGGGGTTCTACAACAGCGTCGGTGAAACCGTGCTCTGGCATTCCGACGACCGCTTGGCCGTGAACGACTGGGGTATCTGCGACGAAATCACCTTCCACCAGCTGGCCAAGGGCAGCGACCTGCAGGCGGTGGGCTATAAGGTGGACAAGGCGGATGGGCTCTACCACGTGTCCAGCCGTCAGGCGTTCATTTGGCCGTACGACGTGCAGGCGCGGCTGGCGGGTGAGCACCTTTATGAAGACAAGACGAGCTTGAAGATTGAAGAAGTGGACCCGGCCGAGGCCATTACCCCCGCGCGCGTTCGTGAAATTCACCGCGAGCAGCTGGCCAAGCTGGAGGCTGCCCGCGGACCGGATTTCTGGGTTTACCGCGGCTAGAGAGTCGCGAGCAGCCTCGCTTCCATCACTACACCAAATGCTGTACTAGCTGGTGCAGGGTTTGGTAGCAGGCCAGTACCTGGCCCACGCTCGCGTTCGGCTCGCGGCCTTCACGGATGGCCGCAAAGAACTCGCGGTCTTGCAGTTCAATGCCGTTCATCGATACGTCCACCTGCGACACATCAATGGCGTTGTTCTTGCCATCGAGCAGGTCGTCGTAGCGCGCAACGTACGTGCCGGTATCGCCGATGTACCGGAAGAACGTGCCGAGCGGGCCATCGTTGTTGAAGGACAGCGATAGCGTACAGATGGCGCCTGTCGAGCTCTTCAGCTGGATGGACATGTCCATGGCAATGCCAAGCACCGGATGGATGGGTCCTTGCACGGCGTTCGCCGCGACAATCTCGCCACCCGTCTGGTAACGGAACAGGTCTACGGTGTGCGCGGCGTGGTGCCACAGCAAGTGGTCTGTCCACGAACGCGGCTGGCCCAGCGCGTTCATGTTCGTGCGCCGGAAGAAGAACGTCTGCACGTCCATCTGCTGGATGTTGAACTCGCCCGCCGTAATGCGCTGGCGTACCCACTGGTGCGAAGGATTGAACCGGCGGGTATGGCCGACCATGCACACCAAGCCCGTTTCCTGCTGCAGCTCCGCGACGGCCTGCGAATCCGCCCAGCTGTCGGCTAAGGGAATTTCGACCATCACGTGCTTGCCAGCGCGCATGCACAGGAGGGCCTGTTCGGCGTGCATTTGCGTTGGCGTGCAAAGAATGACAGCGTCCACGCCCGGCTGGGCAACAGCTTCCGCCAGTTCGGTGGTGACATGACCAACGCCGTACTTCTCGGCGGTGGCGCGGGTAGCTTCCAAATCGCGCCCTACCAGCGACACCACTTCGATGTCGCCGATGAGCTTCATCGCATCCAAGTGTTTCTGACCGAAAGCGCCCGCGCCGGCAAGAACGACTTTCATCACGTGTTCTCCAGGATGAGGTGACCGACGGCCGTGTTCGAGGCCGGCACATGATAGAAACGGTGGATGGGCTTCACCTGTGCGTTCAGCGCACCGCGGGCAATAAGCCACATGACCAGCTCGATGCCTTCGGAGCCCGCTTCACGCACGTATTCGATGTGCGGAATTTCCGAGAGCCCGACCGGGTCGTTGACGAAGCGGTCGAGGAAGCGGTTGTCCCATTCTTGGTTGATGAGGCCAGCGCGCGGCCCCTGCAGTTGGTGGCTCATGCCGCCGGTGCCCCAGATCTGCACATTCAAGTCTTCGTCGAAGCTTTCCACGGCCTTGCGAATGGCGCGACCCAGCGCCAGGCAGCGAGCGCCCGATGGCACGGGATACAGCACCACGTTCACGGCCACCGGAATGACCTTCACGGGCCAAGCTTCCGGCTGACCAAACATGACCGACAGCGGCACGGTGAGACCGTGGTCCACGTCCATCTTGTTGACGATGGTGAGGTCGAAGTCCTGCTGGATGACCGAGTGTGCAATATGCGTAGCGAGGGCGGGATGGCCTTCCACTACGGGCACCGGACGCGGACCCCAGCCTTCATCGGCCGGCTGGAAGCTGGCGGCGCAACCAATGGCAAACGTGGGAACGATGTCGAGGCTGAAAGCGGTGGCGTGGTCGTTGTAGACCAGAATGACCACGTCTGGCTTCTGCTCGGCTATCCATTCCTTGCTCTTGGCATAGCCGGCGAAGACCTTCTGCCAGTACGGTTCGTGCGACTTGCCGTTGTCCAGCGCCGCACCGATGGCGGGCACATGGCTGGTGGTGACGGCAGCAGTGATACGGGCCATTACTTCTTCTCCCCAACGTAGCGGTTGCCTTCGGGCGAGCGGCCGCCGTTCAGCATCATCTGTGCATATTGTTCCTGCGTCATGCCGGTCATGCTGGCAGCGCCTTGCTGGAAGCTCAGGCCGTCGCAGGAAAAGATCTTGGCGAGAAAGTAGATATTCCCGCCACTGGCGATCATGCGGTTGTAGTCGCGTGCCAGCACGGCTTCTTTCTGGTTCTGCGTCATGGGCCACTCGTCCAGGTAGGCGCTGTTGTCGGCGCGGAACCGGTCACGGTTGGGCGCCTTCATCAGGGACATGGCGAACATGTTCAGGTGGTAACCCTTCTGCGCCTGCTCGGCGTCGAAGATGGTAGTGCCTGGAACGTCGAAGTACGGTTTGTCTAGGGCCATGGGCTTTGTTGCCTTGTGGTTGGGTCTTTAATGCAGTTCGGTTTTAGTCGCGGCCCTCGGCATACGCCGGTAGCCTCGGCCAGTCAGTCTTTGGAGCAGCATTCTTCTGGCCAATAAAGCCGCATCGGGTTGTCTACCAGCAGCCGCTGCTGCAATTCGGCCGTCGGGGCGATGCGCGGAATGATATTCACCAGCGCGCCGTCGTCCGGCATGTGCGTCTTCAAGTTCGGGTGCGGCCAGTCCGTGCCCCACAGGACGCGGTCCCGGAAGCGTTCCACCAAGCGACGCGCAAACGGCACGAAGTCGTCGTAGTGCGGCGGGCCCGAAGCGGACAGGCGGTCTGGGCAAGTGACCTTGGACCACACTTGCGGGTTGTCGGCCATCAGCTTCTCGAACAACGCGAACTCCGGGTTGTCGACGGGCTTCGTGACATCCGGGCGGCCCATGTGGTCGACCACCACGGTGGCTGGCAGAGAAGCGATGAAATCGTACAACTCCGGCAGTTCCGCAGCCTCGAAATAGATCACCACATGCCAGCCCAGCTTCGCGACGCGGGTGGCAATTTCTACCAGTTCATCGCGCGGGGTGGTGTCTACCAGCCGCTTCACGAAGTTGAAGCGCACGCCACGCACACCGGCGGCGTCCATGGCGGCGAGCTCTGCATCGGTAACGGAGCGGCGCACTGTGGCTACGCCGCGGGCGAGGCCATTCGAACTACTAACGGCATCTACCATGGCGCGGTTGTCCGCGCCGTGGCAAGTGGCTTGCACCACTACGTTACGGGAAAAGCCCAGATAGTCGCGCAGGGCGCGCAGCTTGGCTTTGCCGGCATCGCACGGGGTGTACTTGCGCTCGGGCGCATAAGGAAACTCGGCGCCCGGGCCGAACACATGGCAGTGCGCATCCACGGCACCCGGTGGCGGCACGTACGACGGCTTCACCGGCGCGCCATGGAAATCCAGCCAGCCGGCATCGGTGGTGAAACCTCCGCCGGCTTTTTCAGCCGCCCAGCCGGGCGTGCCGGGAACTGCGGCCTGCACTTCGCTGCTCACAGGCCGCGGGCCTTCAGGGAGGTATCCAGGCGCGGATAAACGCGGCGGGCATTGCCTTCGAAGACCTTTTTCTTGTCGGCTGCCGGAATGTCGAGGTGGTCGATGTAGCGCTTGGTGTCGTCGAAGTAGTTGCCGGTCTCCGGGTCGATACCGCGCACGGCACCCACCATCTCCGAACCGAACAGGATGTTGTCGATATCGATGACGCGGAACAGCAGGTCGATGCCGGGCTGGTGGTACACGCAAGTGTCGAAGTACACGTTCTTCATCACGTGGTCACGCAGGGCCGGACGCTTCAGCATGTCCGCAAGGCCACGGTAACGGCCCCAGTGGTAAGGCACCGCGCCGCCGCCGTGCGGAATGATGAAGCGCAGGGTGGGAAAATCGCGGAACAAGTCGCCCTGCAGGAACTGCATGAACGCCGTGGTGTCCGCGTTAATGTAGTGCGCGCCGGTGGCGTGGAAGTTGTGGTTGCACGAGGCAGACACATGCACCATGGCGGGAACATCCAGCGCCACCATCTTTTCGTAGAACGGATACCAGTGCTTGTCGGTCAGCGGCGGCGACCGCCAGTGGCCGCCGGACGGGTCCGGGTTCAAGTTGCAGCCCACGAAGCCCAGCTCCGTGACGCAACGCTCCAACTCGGCGATGGAATTGGCGATGGGCACACCCGGCGACTGTGGCAGCTGGCACACACCAATGAAGTTTTCCGGGTAGAGGTCGACCACGCGCTTCACCAGGTCGTTGCAAGCAATGGTCCATTCCTGCGAAACCGCTTCCGTGCCTTCGTGGTGCCCCATGGTGGAGGCGCGCGGCGAAAAAATAGTGAGGTCGGAGCCGCGGTCACGCTGCAGCTTCAGCTGGTTCAGTTCGATGCTTTCGCGAATTTGGTCGTCGCTGATGTCAGGGCGATTCGCCGCTGGGAGCTCCGTGTTTTTCGCATGGGCCAGCTGCGCGTCACGGAACTTGGTGTGCAGGTCCGGTGCGGTGGTGTAGTGGCCGTGGCAGTCGATAATCATTTCGTTGCTCCTTTCAGGCTTGGGGTGCGGGTACGTTTTGCAGCACCGCATCCAGCAGGTTCTTCAAATTCGTGTTGGCGAGCACGGCGCGCTGGGGCGCCGCCCAGGCTTGGCGTTCGGCGCAGCCATTGCTCATCCACGGCTCAAGGCCGGCTTCACGCACGGTGGCCGCTACCTGGCGCATCTCTTCGGCGCGCCGTTTCCCGTGCTGCACCGAGCGCGAGACCATGTAGTGCGCCAGTGTCTCCCAGTCGCCGAGCGGGAAGAGGTCCTGCAGGGAGGCCAGCACGGTGTCTTCCACGCCATGGCGACGCGCCGTCAGCAGACTTTCGGTGAGCAAGGCCTCCATGCCCTTCACCATGACGCTGCGACACATCTTGGCCGCCGAAGCGCGCCCGATGGCTTCTGCAAAAACTTGCATACCGGTGAAGCCGAGCGCTTCGGCCACCGGCAGAAAGGCAGCGGCATCTGGCCCACCGAGCAGGATGGGCGCACCCAACCGCTGTGGGTGGATAGGCGACATGACGGCCGCTTCCACGTAGCGCCCGCCTGCAGCGTTGACCACCGCGCTCGCTGCTTGCTTGGTGCCTGGCGAAGCGGAGTTGAGATCCAGGTACCAAGCGTTCACGTCGAGTTGGGCCAGCAATCGCGCCGTTTCTTCGGCAGCGGGCAAGCATTGTTCTGCGGTGACGGCCGAGATGATGAGTAGCGTTGGCTGGCTCTGCTCGCTGTCGTTGGCCATGACGCGCACCGCATTCAGGGCGCCCGCCAGATTGTGGCCTGGGGCGATATGGTTCGCGAAAGGGCCGTCTTCCAGCGCCAGCGCAGGGGGGCTCTCCGGCCAGGGAAACAGTTGGTCCCACGCCGCCAAACGCGACAACCCGCGGGCGATGAACTCAGCGCCGAGCGTTTGCCCGACTTCACCAAACCCCAGCAGCAGCACTTGCGGTGTAGTCATGGGCTGTCCCAAGCAGCCGCAGGCACGTAGACCTCGCCACGGAACAGCTTGCGTGTGGTGCGCAGCAAGGCGGAACGGCGTACCTGAATGACACCCGCTTCCAGCGCCACTTCCATGGCAACGGTGAAGAAGCCAGTGGGATGTTCGATATCCAGCGACAAAGCCACACCGTTGGCATCGAGCGCGCCAACGCCTTCGGCATATTCACTGCCCACGGCACCCGGGGCCACGCAAGCGGTGGCGACGCTCACGGCGCCTAACACGCCGATCGCTTCGTGTACGCGGTGCGGAATGAAGTTGCGCGTGTTCACCGTGCCGCCCGCTTTGGGTGGCGACACCAAGCACATCTTGGGAACGGTCTTCTTCTTCACGTCACCCAAGTTCATGCGCGGGCCAATGGCCAAACGAATGGCCTCCACCCGCGCGCGCAGTTCGCTGTCCGCTTCCAGTGCTTCAGGGCTTTCATCGCCAAGCTTGCCAAGGTCCGTGGCGCGCAGCATGACCACGGGCATGCCGTTGTCGACGCAAGTGACTTGTACGCCTTCCACTTCATCGACGAGGTTGCCGGTGGGAAACAGCGCACCGCAGCTGGAGCCGGCCACGTCGAGGAAGTCGAGCATCACTGGCGCTGCCGTACCTGGGACGCCGTCGATGCGCGCCGTGCCTGCGTATTCCACAACGCCGCCCGGCGTTTGCACCTGTGCCACCGCGATGCTCGCGGTGTTCACCATGTGAATGCGTACGGCGGTGGTTTCGCCGGCCACCGGCACGAGGCCGTTTTCGATGGCCCAAGGGCCCACGCCAGCGAGCAAGTTGCCGCAGTTCTGGCTATCGCTCACTTCGGCTTTGTCGACGACGACTTGCAAGAACAGATAGTCCACATCGGCATCGGGTCGCGTGGATGGGCTGATGACGGCCACCTTGCTCGTGAGCGGATGCGCGCCGCCAACGCCATCTATCTGCCGCTCGTCAGGCGAGCCCATGGCGGCGAGCAGCACGCGGTCGCGTGCGCTACGGTCCGTGGGCAGGTCCTTGGCGTGGAAATACAGCCCTTTGGAGGTGCCGCCACGCATGAGCGTGCAGGGAATGGCGCGCAGCATAGGGTTAGTCCCAGTCCGCGTCGCGGTAAGTCAGGCCGTACTTCGCCAGCTTCTCGCGCATGGAATAGATGTCGAGGCCGAGTTCACCGGCGTTCAGGCGCACGCGCGTCTTGGCTTCTTTCGCCTCGCGCTCCGCGCTGGCCTGCAGCACCGCAGTGCCCTTCTTGCGGGGCACCACCACGACGCCATCGTCGTCAGCGACGAGGATGTCACCGGGGTGAATGAGCGCGCCGCCGCAGACTACCGGTACATTCACGCTGCCGACGGTCTCCTTTACCGTGCCTTGGGCGGACACAGCCTTGGACCAGACGGGGAACTTCATGCTCGTGAGGTCGCCGATGTCGCGCACGCCAGCGTCGATGATGAGGCCGCGTACGCCGCGCGCCATGAGCGAGCCGGCGAGCAGGTCGCCGAAGTAGCCCATGTCGCAGAACGAGGTAGGCGCCACGACGAGAATGTCGCCGGCTTGGCACTGTTCCACGGCCACATGCAGCATCCAGTTGTCGCCGGGGGCAACGCTGGCAGTGACGGCCGTGCCGCTGATGTGCGCGCCTGGATAGATGGGGCGCATGTAGGGCGCCAGCAAGCCCGTGCGGCCTTGGGCTTCGTGGACGGTGGCGACGCCGTGGGCCGTGAAACCGTCGGTGACGGCGCGGTCGGGGCGAGGGATGTTGCGGTAGACGACGCTCATAAGAAAACCTCGAGAGCCCAGCATTGACGGGTAGGCGGATACTGTGCGCCCGGCCCGCTGAAACAACCAATTGAAATTTCTCGCTACCTATAAGAAATTGTTGACATGAAATCCCCGTCTCCATTCTTAGACCCGCCCGCTGCCCTGCCCAATCTGCGCCATTTGGCTCTCTGTTGCCGAGTGGCCGGGGAGGGCAGTGTTTCCGCGGCCGCCCGCGCCCTGCATCTGACGCAACCGGCCGTCACGCAGGCCCTGCAGTCCGTGGAACGCGAACTGGGCGGTCCGTTGTTTCGCCGCGAGGCTGGGGTGCTGATGCTGACCACGGAGGGTTCGCTTGCCTGCGCCCGTCTGGAGCGCGCGCTGGAGTTGTTGCGCCGCGCCTTGGCGGAGACGCGTGGCTGGCCGAAAGGGCGCGATGCCAAGGATGCCTTGCATGGGTGTTCGGCCGCCCAGTTGATGGCGTTGGAGCAGGTGGTACGGCATCACGGGTTTGCCGTGGCCGCTCGCGCCGTCGGTGTTTCGCGGGCGGGCCTGAACCGCCATGCTCGCGGACTGGAGCGTGCCACCGGCGCCATACTCTTCGAGCAAACCAGCTTCGGCCTCCTGGCCACCCGTGAAGCTGAAGCCTTGGCACAGGCGATTGGTCTGGCCCGCAGTGAATTGGCGCAGGCCCGAGCGGAGTTGCAGGACGCAGCCCATGCTGTGAACCGGGGCCGCACGGTCATTGGCGCCATGCCGCTCGCCCGCAGTTGGCTCGTGCCTTCCGCCGTGCTCCGCTTTCTGGAAACCACGCCTGGACATACGGTGGAAATTCTCGACGGGCCGTACGACACCTTGCTGGAAGCGCTGCGCCGCGGTGAAGCCGATGTCTTGGTGGGCGCCTTGCGCCACCCAGCACCCGTCGATGTGCTGCAAGAGCACTTGTTCGACGACCCGCTGGCAATCGTGATGCGGGCAGGCCACCCCTTGGCAACGGTCGCCAACAGAAAACGGCCCGCCACGGCGGTGCAATTGGCCCGCTATGCGTGGGTGGCGCCAAGGACAGGCTCGCCGCTGCGCGCGCAATACACCGCCTTGTTTCAGGCAGCGGGTTTGCCCGTGCCCATTGGCGCCGTGGAGTGCAATTCGTGGGTGGCGGCGCGGTCGCTGCTGCTGGCTAGCGACCGCCTCATGCTGCTTTCCGCGCGCCAAGTGCATCAAGAACTGGAAGCGGGATTGCTCGCCGTGTTACCGCACCCAGCCGGTGAGGTAACGCGCGATATTGGCCTGACGCTACGCCGCGGCTGGCGACCGACGGCGAGCCAAGACAGCTTATTGGAAGAACTACGCCTGTCGCCGCGGCTTCGGTAGCAGCATGATGACCGCACCACCAACGATGCACCAAGCAGCCACGGCGCTGAAGGCGCCGGTATAGCCAAAGCCGTGGTCGAACAGGAAGCCCGCCCCGATGGGCGCGATGGCACTGACGCCGGTGTTGATGGCAATGCCAAGACCGGAGACTGCCGCGAATGCTTGCGCGCCATAGTAGTTGCCCAACACGGCCATCATGGTGACTAGCCCGCCACCAAACCCGATGCCCATGCAGGCGGCCGCAACGGACACCAGCGTGGGCGTGCGAGCCACCAGCAATACCAGCAAGCCCACGCCGAATGAGGCGCAAAACAAGCCCCACAGATAGCGCGGATCCAAGCGATCGCCCAGCGCCGCCAGTAGGCCTTTGGCGAGCAAACCGGTCAGCGTCAGCGTGCTCATCGCCCACGCGCCCACGGTCATGGGGTGGCCGAGGTCTTTCAAATGCACGATGCCATGCCCCAGGAACAGCGCGAAGCCCATGCTCACGCCGCAGAACGACAGCACCATCAGCCAGAACTGCGGGCCGCGCAGTACTTCAGCGGAAGTCCAGACGTCGCGCGTGACGAACGCAGGCAAGGGCTTGGCCTTGCCAGTGGCTGCCGCAGTGGGATCGACGCCATCCGGGTGTTGCCCGAGGTCGGCCGGCTGTTCCTTCACGGTAAGCCATGCCAGCAGCGCAGCGCCTGCGGAAATGGCGGCCATGAGATACCAGCCCCAACGCCAATGGCCGGGGCCCGACTGCGCGATTTTTGCGAGCAAG
>CALPVO020000065.1 GCA_943327025.2 Janthinobacterium lividum | reverse complement strand
GAGACCTTTATGCACCTGTTGTCGCCACGTGCAGACAGGCAATGTCGCACTACGTGAGTAGGCTCACCCCTAACATTCCTATACGCGGATAGTTCCGTTGGTGGTGGAGCGCTCTGGATGAATCTGATTTTGGCAATCGTCTTGGGTCTCGCGGCGCTGGTAGGCGGTGGCCTGCTTTATCGGCGTGGTCGGCAGTCGTTGGCTTGGGTCAGTTTCGCCTTGGCGCCCATCGCATTCGGTGCGGCAGTCGCCATTGTCCGCCACTCGCCCGCAAGCTTCGCAGACGTTACGACGGATGCCGTTGCCACGACCACGGATGAATGGGGCGGTGTGGGGCAGGCTCCGGGCGCTGGCGGTATGACGCCAGCCGGCATGGGCGATGCTGCGGCAGTTGGCGCAGCCGCTGTGGGTGGTCCAGCCAGCATCGAAGAAGTCACGGCCCGCCTTGCGGCGCGCCTCGAACGCGAACCGAACGATGCTGGCGGTTGGGTGCTCCTAGCACAGAGCTACGAATACCTCGGTCGCAAGGAAGATGCGACTAAGGCTCGTGCGCGCGCAACCGCACTAGGTGCGCAGCCGGGGCCCGCGATGTCGCCGGCTGCTATGTCGGCCCATGCCAAGGCGGGTGTTCAGGTGGGGACGAACGTCAACGCCTCTGGTATGGCCGCCGCGCTAGCCACACTGCCTCGTCAGCCAGTCCAGGCGCGCGAACCTACCACCGCCAACGATTGGTGGGCGCGCGGCATCGAACAACGTCGCAAGCGCGACTTCAAGGGTGCGGTGGAATCGTTCCGTCGCGCCACGTTGGCAGCACCCGCCTCGGCGGATGCATGGGCGGACTACGCGGACGCCTTGGCCGCTGCCAACAATGGGGATTTGCTCAAGGGCAGCGCTGCTCTCGACAAGGCCCTGAAGCTCGACCCACGACACATCAAAGCCCTGTGGCTGCGAGCATCGCTGCAGCTGCAGCAGCGCAACTACACGGCTGCGGCCAAGAGCTGGCAGACGGTGCTGGCATTGGTGCCGCCGAAATCCAGCGATGCCCGGATTATTCGCGCCAACCTCGAAGAGGCCAAGGCGCTTGCTGAGGGACAGACATGAGCGTTACTGCTGACAACATGGAAGAGATTCTAGACGCACCGGTCATCGCTGCCGCGCCTCCGAAACTCACGCTCTGGCAGCGCCTGAACCTATCCATGGAGCACATCGTGCTCGCGTTATTCACGGTGGCGGTGGTGGTAGGTCCTTGGACTCCGGCTCGCGACTACATCAATCCGGAGACGGGTGTTGGCTACTGGTTGGGCATTGTCGGTGGCAGCCTCATGTTGCTGTTGCTCATCTATCCACTGCGCAAGCGCCGCAGTGGTATCCAATCGGTCGGTAGCGTCAAGGGCTGGTTTCGCGCCCACATGATGCTTGGAATCGTCGGCCCCGGCCTAGTGCTTTACCACTGCAACTTTTCGTTGGGCGCCACTAATAGCAATGTGGCGCTGTTTTGCATGGTTTTTGTCGCGGGTAGCGGCTTGGTGGGTCGCTATCTTTATGCGCGTATTCATAACGGCCTGTATGGCCAGCGCGCCAAGTTGGCTGAATTGCATGTGGAGGCGGACCGTCTTCGTGAATCCGCTGGTCTTACTCGCCTCCTGCCTGAACTCATCGCGGTATTGGACGCCTCCGAAAAGCGCATTACGCGTGGCAAAGGATTAAGCCGTGCGTTTCGCGCCATGTTCGTGGAGTGGGCAGAGCGCCGTCGCTTAAGCAGCTATGTGTCCCGGGCGTTACGTAACGCTTCAGCCCGGCGTGCGGTCATCGCGGACCATGCCGATGGTCTGCGTTCGGCTGCATTGCGCTACGGGGCACATCGCTTGTCGGCCGCGCGGCGAGTGGCCGAGTTTGAGGCTTGCGAACGGATGTTTTCCCTCTGGCATGTTATGCATATCCCGTTGTTCATCCTCATGCTCATCGCAGCGGTGGTTCACGTCATTGCTGTCCACGTCTACTAAGCAATCCGTCTCTATCCAATGAAAGAGCTGCCGCAATTCGGACGTCTGGCCCCGGACACCCTGCAAGGTGGTCCGGGGCTTCGCCGTTTCTGCGGTTGGCGCGTTCGCTGGAGCTTCATGCGCGGTCTACAGGCGGTATTGGCGGCTGGCTTGTTGCTTTCATCGGGATTTGCTGGGGCGACGTCCCTCGAAACACTTTTGATGCCCGGGAAGCTGTCCGCGGCCCATGCCAAGTACGAAGAGCAGTGCTCCAGTTGTCACGACCGTGCCAACAAGGCGCGCATGAGTACTCTGTGCTTGGCGTGCCACAAGGACATCACTGCCGACATGAAGGGGCGCCAGGGTTTTCATGGCCGCGCTCTACCGGCGAACGCGCGCTGCGCGGGTTGCCACGGCGAGCACAAGGGCCGGGCAGCGGACATCGTCGGGCTCGAACCGAACGCCTTCCGCCACCAGCAGACGGACTATCCACTGGAAGGCGCCCATGCGTCCGTTGCCTGCGCCTCTTGCCACAAGGCTGGCAAAAAGCACCGCGATGCCCCGCATGCCTGTGTGGACTGCCACAAGACAGACGACATTCACCTTGGCAAGCTCGGCTCCGATTGCGCCAAATGTCACGAGGTGAAGGGCTTCAAGCCGGTGAAGTTTGACCACAGCAAAACCAAATTTTCCTTGCTGGGCGCGCACGATAAGGTGGCCTGTGCGGCTTGCCATCGGGATTCCACCTTCAAGGGTGCGCCCACCGCCTGCAACGCCTGCCATGCGCCCGACGACGTGCACCGTGGTTCGCGCGGACCCGCTTGCCAGGACTGCCACAGTACGGTGAGCTGGAAGGACACCAGCTTTGACCACCTGAAAGAAACCGGCTTTGGGCTGGACGGTAAGCACGGGAAGATTTCCTGCAATGCTTGCCACAAAGACGGCGACTTGAAGGCAAAGCTGCCGAAGACCTGCCACGGCTGTCATGCGGCGGAGGACTCCCATACCGGTCGCTTTGGTGACGACTGCGCCACCTGCCACAAGCCGGATGGCTGGAAGCCCGCAAAGTATGATCATTTAGGCAAGCACAAATACGCGCTGAACGGCAAACACGAAAAGTTGGGCTGCCATACTTGCCACACGGCCAGTACCACGACCCAAGAACTGCCCAAGGAGTGCTTCGGCTGCCACCAAGCAGACGATGTCCATGCTGGCGGCATGGGTCGTGATTGTGCCGCTTGCCACCGCGAGACAGGCTGGCGCGACCAAGTGCGCTTCGACCATGACCTTACCCGCTTCCCGTTAGTGGGATTGCACGCTGCCGTGGGCTGCGAGCAGTGCCACGCGGACCGCCGCTACCGCGGTACCCCTGCGAAGTGCATCGCTTGTCACAAGGCCGATGACAACCACAAGGGTGCGCTCGGTGACGGGTGCGCCACTTGTCACAATCCGAATGGTTGGGCGCACTGGCAGTTTGATCACTCCACCACGGGTTTCCCTCGCGAGGGCGCGCATGCCAAATTGGCTTGCGGCCAGTGCCATGTGAAGTCGACTCACGAATTGAAGTTGTCCAGCGAGTGCGTGGCCTGCCACGCAGCGGACGATGTTCACGACGGCAACTTCGGGCGCAATTGTGCCCGTTGTCATTCCACCCGGACGTTCAAGGGAGCGGCGCCACAGCGTCGCTCGGGGGCAGGAATATGACTACGTACCGCCGCTGGTTGCAGGCGCTCGTCGCCTGCCTTGGGTTGCTGGGGTTGGGGTGGGGAACGCCAGCCGTGGCTCAAGTGGGTAGCACTTTCGACCACTTTACTACCGGGTTCGAACTCATCGGCAAACACAACGACGTGCCCTGCGAGGGCTGTCACGTCGATGCGGTCTTCAAGGGAACTCCCCGCGCCTGCGCGAGCTGCCACCAGCGTGGCAGCCGTGTCTCCGCCACCCCCAAGCACACTGCCCATGTTCTTAGTACCGACCGCTGCGAGAGTTGCCACACGCCCCAGTCGTTCAAGCCGGCCGTAAAATTCGATCACCGCGAGATGCTAGGCAGTTGCAGCAGCTGCCATAACAATGTGCAGGCGACAGGCAAGGGCCCGACGCATGTTGTTACCCGGCAGAATTGCGATGTTTGCCACTCCACACAAGCGTGGAAGCCCGCAACTTTCACGCATGATGGCATCCTTGATGGTTGCTCTTCTTGCCACAACGGCTCCATCTCCACCGGCAAGAACGCCACCCATATTCCGGTGGGCAACGACTGCGAGACCTGCCACGTCACCACGGGCTGGAAGCCGGCCAACTTCACCCACCAGGGCATCACCACGGGCTGCTTTACTTGCCACAACGGCTCGCTGGCCACGGGTAAGAATGCCAACCACGTAAGGGCCAGCAATACCTGCGAAACCTGCCACGCTACCATTGCCTGGAAGCCTGCTCTGTTCAGTCACGATGGCATCGTGGATGGTTGCGCCAGCTGCCACAACGGCGTGAATGCCACCGGCAAGCACGCCAATCATCTACCGACGACGCAGCGCTGCGAACTGTGCCATAGCCCGTCCGGCTGGACGCCAGCGAAGTTCAGCCATCAGGGCATCACTACCGGCTGTAGCACCTGCCACAACGGCACTATTGCCACGGGCAAGCACACCACGCACATTGTCACCGTGCAACAGTGCGATACCTGCCATACCACGACGGCTTGGCAGCCCGCCCGTTTCAACCACACCGGTGTGGTTCCTGGCACTTGCGCCACCTGCCACAACGGCACCCAAGCCACGGGCAAGCATGCGACGCATATCGCCACTACACAGTCCTGTGACTCTTGCCACGCCACCAGCGCCTGGCGCCCGGCGAAGTTTGACCACGCTGGTGTTACTGGCAACTGCTCTAGCTGTCACAACGGCGTAAATGCCAGCGGGAAATTCCCCGCACACATTACGACCTCGAATAACTGCGAAACCTGCCACAGCACCGTAGTGTGGCGCCCCGTTACGAGGGTGGACCATGCCGAGGTGATCGGTAGCTGCTTCAGTTGCCATAACGGCACCAAAGCGCTGGGCAAGAACCCGACGCACGTCAATACCACCAACAGTTGCGACAGTTGTCACAACACCGCCACTTTCAAGCCCGCGGTGCGCGTTGACCACCGCGAGGTCCTTGGCACCTGTTCTGCCTGCCATAATGGCGTGAAGGCCACGGGCAAGAACCCGACCCACATAAACACTACAGGCCGCTGCGACGCTTGTCATAGCACCGTGGCTTGGCAGCCTGCTCTCCGGGTCGACCATGTGGAGGTGCTGGGCACCTGCGCCAGTTGCCATAACGGCACCACCGCCACTGGCAAGTCGGCGACCCATGTGCCCACGACGGCTGGTTGCGACAGCTGCCATGGCACCACGGCCTGGCTGCCGGCGCACTTCGACCACTCCGGCGTGGTGCCCGGTACCTGCGCCACCTGCCACAACGGTCAGCAGGCCACAGGCAAAAATGCTACCCATGTGGCTACCACGGCTTCCTGTGATGCTTGCCACTCCACGGCGGCCTGGAAGCCGGCGAAGTTCGACCATGCGGGCGTTACCGGTAACTGCTTCAGTTGCCACAATGGCGTGAATGCCACCGGGAAGAACACCGCCCACATTACCACCACCAACAATTGCGAGGCCTGCCACGTCACTGCGCTGTGGAAGCCAGTGACTCGTGTGGACCACACGGAAGTACAGGGCACCTGCTTCACTTGCCACAATGGTGTGAAGGCTACCGGCAAGAACCCGACCCACATTGCCACAAGCAATTCCTGCGATTCCTGCCATGTCACGGCGCTCTGGAAGCCCGTAACCCGGGTGGACCATACGCAAGTGACGGGTAGCTGCGTCAGTTGCCACAACGGCACCAAAGCCACCGGCAAGAATTTGACGCATATAGCCACTAGCACGGCCTGCGACAGTTGCCATTCCACCGTGGTGTGGAAGCCGGCCGTGCGCGTGAACCATTTGG
This sequence comes from Janthinobacterium lividum, assembly GCA_943327025.2. Lineage (GTDB taxonomy): Bacteria > Pseudomonadota > Gammaproteobacteria > Steroidobacterales > Steroidobacteraceae > CAIOHZ01. The sequence goes on along the minus strand of CALPVO020000065.1, from coordinate 3,751 downwards.
AGGTGTTGGGCAGTTGCGGCAGCTGCCATAACGGCACCGCGGCGACCGGCAAGAATATCGGGCACATAACGACCAGCAGCAACTGTTCCGCTTGCCATACCACCGTCGCTTGGAAACCCGCTATCCGCGGTGATCACGTGGAAGTGCTAGGCACTTGCTTCAGTTGCCACAACGGCACCACGGCTAAGGGCAAGCACGCGCTGCATATTCCGTCGAGTAGCAGCTGTGGCGACTGCCACCAGACCACCGCTTGGCTGCCTGCCCGTTTTGACCACACGGGTGTAGTGAAGGGCACTTGCGCTACCTGCCACGACGGCCAGAAAGCCACTGGCAAGACATCGACGCATTTGCCCACGACGCAATCGTGCGATTCCTGCCATACCACCATCGCGTGGCGTCCGGCCAAGTTCGATCACTTGGGAGTAGTGCCTGGCACCTGCTCGACATGTCACAACGGGACTCAGGCGACTGGTAAGAACCCTGGGCACTTTGTCACTAGTCGTTCCTGCGACTACTGCCACAAGGGCTTCGTCAACTGGCTTGGTGTGACCATTCCGGGCTTCCGCCATCTGTCGCCGAACTATCCCGGCGACCATGGCGATCTGGCTGGCCGGCCGTGCCTTGCTTGCCACACCAGTAATGCGGAGGTGGTGCCTTACCGTTTCCCCGCCTACAAACCCACCTGTGCGGGCTGCCACTACGACAAGGGCTTGCGCGAACACGGCACGACGATTAACGGTACCGGTCGCAAGAATCCGAATTGCGCGGCCTCCGGTTGTCACAAAGTGACGAGCAAGAGCTTCTGATGGCGTTGGACCGCTTCAAGTTGGCGTGGCTCTGCGGCCTCGCCCTGCTCGGGCTGGCGGGAAAAGTGCAGCCCGCCAGTGCACAAGAATCCCAATGGATTCGCCAAGTCGATGTCGGGGGCGGCGGCGGGCGCGGTGAAGTGGTCATCCGCTTTGCTTGCCCCATGCGCTACCTCAGTCATTTTCCGCTACGGGCTGGTGATGAAGTTCGCATAGCGCTGGCACCCATGCCGGGGTGCCCAGAGGGCTTGCCACTCGCCCACGAGTCCCTGCCTTCCGATGGCATCAATCCGGCACGCCTTATGGGTACGGAGTTCGATGGCAGCGTTGGTGTTAACCCCATTTTGTCGCTGCGCTTCGCCAAACTGCTGGAGTTCGAAATTCAGCCCGAGGCAGATTTCGGCGGCATTCGTATCATTCTGCCAATGGCCGGTTCTGTCCCGGTGCGGACGGTGTCTGGTGGTCAGAAGCCCAAGCCGGCCGAAGGTACACAAGGCAGCCTTGCTACGGCAGCCTCCGCGCATCCACCGTCGCGTACCATGCCGGCTCAGGAGGTCCTGCAGGCGCAATTGCGGGAAGCGCGGCTGGCCTTCGACTCGAAAGACTACGACGCCGCCATCCGCTTTTATACACGGTTGGTGGAATACCCCGAGTACCCGCAGCGCCGTGAGGCGCTGGAGTTGCTGGGCCTAGCACGCGAACGCAATGGTCAGTTGGCGCACGCCAAGGCTGAATATGAAGACTTCCTGAAGGTGTACCCCGAAAGCCAGCAGAGCGATCGCGTCCAGCAGCGCCTCACAGCGCTGACCACTCTCGACCCTTCCTCGCGTGGGGTGGCGAAAACCCAACGTCAGCAGACCTGGGAATTCTTCGGCGGCCTGTCGCAGGAATACCGCCGCGACAATGCCAGCTTTCGCTCCGAGGACTTCAATCAGGACTTCGTAGCACTGAATGCCTTGCGTACGGACGTAGACTTCAGTGCACGCCGCCGTGGACAGCGCTTTGACTTTACCGTGCGCGTGAACGGTGGATACCTTAAGGACTTGCTGCCACAAGGGCAGGGGCCTGGCAACGATGTTCGTTTGTCGTATGCCTTCATGGAACTGATGGACCGCGAACTGCAACTGACGGCTCGTCTCGGGCGCCAGTCGCGACATACGGGTGGGGTGCTGGGTACCTACGATGGCCTTTATGCCGGCTGGAAGATGACTAAGCGCTTGCGCCTGAACTTCGTCGCCGGGTTGCCGGCGGACCGTTCGGGCGATGGCTTCCAGACGAACCGCCAGTTCGCGGGTGTCAGTCTCGACATCGGTACTAAGGGCGGCCGTTGGGACTACAGTCTTTATGCCATCCAGCAGAACTACGATAATCATCTGGACCGGCAAGCCGTGGGTGGGGAAGTGCGCTACTTCAAGGATGGCACCTCCGTCGTCGGCCTGATGGACTACGACGTCCACTACCAAGCGCTGAACTCCGCCATGGTACTGGGTACCGTGCAGTGGGGAGACCGCTGGACGTTTACCGGCACACTTGACCATCGTCGTGCACCGTACCTCACCACGCGCAATGCGCTCATTGGTCAACCGTTCCTGACGCTCGGCGAACTGATTGATACCGTTGGTGCACAGACGGCTGAGCAGTGGGCGCAGGACCGTACCGGCCAAAGCGATACCATATCGCTTGGCGTCAGTCGTCCTTGGGGCGAACGCCTGCAGTGGAATGTCGATGTCACGGCCTCGAAGTTCGGTGAACTCAAGCCCTCCGGCGGTGTCGAGGGCATCCCAGGAACGGGGCTCGACAAGGCACTGTCTGCGCAACTACTGGCCAATAGTTTGTTTACGGAAGGCGATTCCAGCATCGTGGGTTTACGGGTCTCGCAGGGCGATCTCATGGCTGGTGAGTCGCTGTTTCTCAGTTCGCGTTTCCCAGTGTGGAATGGTTTGCGTGCTGGCCCGCGGTTGCGGCTTGATCACCGAACCTTCGAGACAGATGGTGGCGACCAGTTCCAGATCAGCCCATCGCTGCGCCTGGATTGGCGTGGGCGCAGCACCACCGTGGAATTCGAAGCCGGTGGTGAGTGGGCTAACCGCAAGGCACCCCTGACCGGACAGAGCAAGGATAGGCGCTGGTGGGTGTCGCTTGGGTATCGTCTTGATTTTTGAACCGGGTCTTCGCTGGAGCAAGGCGGGGCGTTCTTCGGTGAATGCCGCTTGGCTTGCTGTCTTGGCTGTTTTGGTCATCATGTCTGGGTGCAGCATGCTGCGTTCAAGTGACGCGCCTGCTACGGACACCTCACTCGACCCTCAGGAGTTCACCGACACGCGCAGTGCCGTTACCGTCACCGGCGCCGCTGAGCCCTTGGTGGTTTCCCATGAAGAGCCTTCGCTTGCCGTCAACGCGCGGGACTACCTCTCGCTAGGGGTCATCGAGGTGAATCGCATGGGCGACTATGAGCACTATCTCGTGGTGGTTGCTTGGAGCACTATCGACCGCGGCCGTATTCGGGGCATGAGTTCCCGTCCTGAAGTGTCGGACCACTTGGTGCTGCGGACCGATGGCCGTATATTCAAACTGGTTGCCGGAAACGAGCCAGACCCGGTGCGCGACCGCGAGCTTTACCCCACGCCGGCCGCCGCCAGTGCACGGCGCTACTTCCGTGTCGATGCAGCCACTTTGCGGTCGATGGTTGGCGCTAAGAATATCCAGATACGCGTAGACCGCGGCGAAGACGGCACGGCCGTCTATCTCCCTTGGGGAACCCGCGGGGTGGAGGCACTGCGACGCTTCGCAGCCCGCATCGAGGACTGACTTTTCGACTCGTCGACTGCATCACGCTTCAATGGTGAAGGTGCTTTACCGCATTGTTGGGGAGCTGTCGCTCCGTTAGTCTGCACAGATGTCACGCAAGCAGGTCAAGGCGGAAGAGCCACTCGCCACCCAGTCCG
>CALPVO020000064.1 GCA_943327025.2 Janthinobacterium lividum | reverse complement strand
GCGTTCTGCGCCGTCATCCGTACCATGCTGGAGACCTCCTCTAGAGCCGCGCTGGTCTCTTCCACGGAGGCTGCCTGCTGGCTGGTTCCTGCCGCCAGCGTCTGACTAGAGCCGCCCAACTCCGCTGCCATCTGTTCCAGTTTCCGGGTCGTACCGGAAAGGCCACCGATGACCGAACCAATGGGCGCAATGACTTTGCGACGAACGGCCACGCCAGCCGCCAAAGCAGCGACGAGTGCAAGAAAAACGGTTCCCAGCAGTACCCAAAGCAAGGTGTGGCTGCGATCGATACGAACCTGCAACTCGCTTTGGGTCCGCTCGTCGAGCTCAGCAAAGAACTCGTCAATTGGCTTCATGATTCGTGCTTTGTAAGCGTGATAATCAGGACCATGCATCAGCCGCGCTGCCAAGGCCTGGTCGGGCGGTCCCACCCGCGAAAAACCTCCCTGACCATCATCAAAGCGTCCTTTTACGGCATTCATGGCTACCGTCTCGAGTTGGACAAGCCCGTCAGAATTAGCCTGTGCCTCACTGAGCTTGGCAAACTCCTGCTCTGTAAAGCCCTGCTTTTTCATCAGCGCTTGCAGCGATACCGCCGCGCCGTCAGGCCGCGGCTTGACGCCATCAACGGCCATGAAGTCCCAATAGATCCGTCCGTAATCCTCGGGGCGTGGCGCCTCGCCATTGCGAATGGCCAAGATCTGCCAGTACTGCTGCTCGAATTTTGGATCCGCGGTGACCGCATAGGTACGGGCCAGACGCGTAAGGTCGTCGGAGCTTTGTCGCAGTTCCTCGGCTAGAGCAAAGGAACGGTAGCGGTTGTCTTGCGCGGCGATGATTTGACGCTGGTTGACCATCATCAGTGTCGTCAGGACACCGACAACCAACAGGAAGGCCACGACAGCCCAGATGGCAATGGCCGTGCTCTTGCCCAATCCGCCTTGGGTATTCATGTTGTCGAACCCCGTAAAGCCATGACGGCTCACTTGGATATTAGGGGAAATTCCGAGTTTTTTAGGAAATACTACGCGCCGTATGCGGTTTCAGAAAGTGTACTGTCGCATTATGTAAAATATAGACTGGTGACAGCTGACTTCCTCCCAGTTCGAAGTAGCGCAGCGGAGGTGTGCTTGACCCCGGCTGAAGTCGGTCCTAGATGATGTGCTGGTGCCTGGCCGGCCGGCAGCAGAGGGCCGAAATGCGCTGACTGGTGAAGTTGGGGTACCGCATCGATAAGCCCTCCGTGCAACCCCGCTCTCGCGGGAAAAGTTACACAGCGCTTACACGGCTTCCTAAAACGAAAACGTCCGGCTGAGCGGGCTACTGTTGAAACGAAAAAGCCCGCTGAAAGCGGGCAACTTATTAAACGAAAAAGCCCGCTGAAAGCGGGCTTTTTCCTTGCCGCGAAAGACGCGGCGGGACCGGTTGGTAGCGGGGGCAGGATTTGAACCTGCGACCTTCGGGTTATGAGCCCGACGAGCTGCCAGACTGCTCCACCCCGCACCGGAGCCGAGAACTATACGACTACTGCCCCACCCTGTCAATCAAAACCGGGTGGAGATAAGGGCTACACCCGACACTCAACCGGGGATGACGGCCCGGCACAGCGCCGTTAGCGGACCACTGACGATGCCAGCGGCCAACACGGCCAAGGCGTTGCCGCTAAGGACAATTCGCATCAGAGGGCTAGCCTGCAGGGCCGGAGCACGATCTTCAGGGGCGTCGAAGAACATGACCTTCACGATACGCAGGTAGTAGTACGCACCCACCACGCTGGCCAGCACGGCCACGATGGCGAGCCACGCCAAGTTGGCGTCCAGCACGGCCTGAATAACGTACAGCTTCGCGAAGAACCCAATGAAGGGAGGAACGCCAGCGGTGCTCATCATCACCATGAGCATCATCCAGGCGAACCACGGGCTGCGCTGGGCCAGGCCCTTGAAGTCGTCGATCCGGTCGGCTTCAAAGCCCTCACGGGACAGCAGGATGACCATACCGAACGATGCGGCCGCCATGATGACGTAAGCGACGGTGTAGTACAGAGAAGCGGCATAGCCATCCGGAGTAGCCGTGAGGATGCCGAGCAGGATGAAGCCGACGTGCGAAATAGTGCTATAGGCCAACATGCGCTTGATATTGGTCTGCGCTATGGCCACCACGTTGCCCAGCACCATGGACAGCACGCTAAGCACGATGAGCATGCCGCGCCACTCCCCGGCCAGAGGCCCAAGGCCTTCGGCCAGCACTCGCCAAGCCAGCGCGAAAGAGGCTAGCTTGGGCACGGAGCCCAGCAGCAAGGTAACGCTCGTCGGGGCACCGTGGTAAACGTCCGGCACCCACTGATGGAAAGGCACTGCGCCGAACTTGAAGGCCACGCCCACGACGATGAAGGCCAAGCCGAACAGCAGACCGATGTGCTTGCCACCGAAGAACATCTCCCGACTCAGGCCTGACTTTACGGTACCCAGGTCGAAGGACCCCGTGACACCGTAGAGGATGGAGATGCCGTACAGCAATGTGCCCGAGGCGATGGCGCCGAGCACGAAATACTTCATGGCGCTTTCCGCAGCGATGGGGTTTTCGCGATTGAACGCCACCAGACCATACGCGGACAGCGCCATGATCTCGATGCCCATGTACATGCTAAGCAGGCTGCTGGCCGAAGCCATCACCATGACACCCAGCAACACGAACAACGACAACACGAAGTACTCGCCCTGGAACATGCCACGGGACGTCAGATAGTCTCGTGAGTAGACCAGCACGACCGCCAGCGTAGCGATGGCCGTGAACTTCAGCACCGTGGCCACGCCGTCAGCGACGTAGAGGCCGCCCAAGCCGACCGTACGCCCGTCGACCGGGACGCAAGCCAGCGTGACATAGGCGGTAATGGCCAGACCCACGAGGGTGGCGGTAAACACTAGCCCGCGCCGCGCTTCGCTGATGAAGAGGTCCAGCAGGAGCACCACGCAGGCCACACCCAACAAGGTGACCTCCGGGGCGGCGATGGCGAAATCAGCAAGACTGGAAGGAATCATGGTGCGCTCTCCGGGAGCTTGCTCGCAGTGACTTGCTCCACCAGATGCTTGACGCTGGGGCCCATCACATCAGTCAGGGGCTTCGGGTAGATGCCCAATGCCAATACCGCCACCGCCAACACGGCCAGCACGGTGAACTCGCTTTTGCGCAAGTCCTTCATGGCCGCGACGCTGTCGTTGCCGACCTCGCCGAAGATGACGCGCTTCACCAGCCACAGCGTGTAAGCCGCACCGAAGATGAGCGTTAGCGCCGCCACGAAGGCGATCCAGAAGTTGGCCTTGTAGCTGGCCAGAATGACGAGGAATTCGCCAACGAAACCCGAGGTTCCCGGCAAGCCGGCGTTGGCCATGGAGAACAGCACCATGAAGGCAGCAAACTTCGGCATGGTGTTGATGACACCGCCGTAAGCCGAGATTTCACGGGTATGCAGGCGGTCGTACATGACACCCACACACAGGAACATGCCGCCGGAGATGAGGCCATGCGAGATCATCTGAATCATGGCGCCGTTGATGGCCGTTTCCGCACCCACCACCGAACCGGTATTGGCAACAATCGACCAGGTGAGGAATAGGCCTAGCGTGACGAAGCCCATGTGCGCAATGGACGAATAAGCGATGAGCTTTTTCATGTCCTGCTGCACGAGCGCCACCAAGCCAATGTAGCCCACGGCCACCAGCGAGAGGGCGATGACCAGCCAGTCGAGTTCATGGGCCGCATCGGGGGTGATGGGCAAGGCGAAACGGATGAACCCGTAGCCGCCCAACTTCAACATGATGGCCGCCAGAATGACCGAACCGCCCGTGGGCGCTTCGACGTGGGCATCGGGCAACCACGTGTGTACCGGCACCATTGGAATCTTCACGGAGAAGGCGGCGAAGAAGGCTAGGAACAAAAAGAGCTGCTCGTTGCGGGTCAACTGCACCGCGTAGAAATCCTGCAGGTCGTAGCTACCCGTCTTCAGGTAAAGGTAGATGAGCGCCACCAGCATGAGCACGGAGCCCAGGAAGGTGTAGAGGAAGAACTTGATGGTGGCATAGACGCGCCGGCTACCGCCCCAGATACCGATGATGAGGAACATCGGAATGAGCATGGCTTCCCAGAACACGTAGAACAGCATGCCGTCCAGGGCAGCGAACACGCCGACCATCAGGCCTTCCAGCATCAGGAAGGCAGCCATGTACTGAGCCGGGCGGTCCGTGATCACGCGCCAACCCGCCAGCACCACCAGTGGGGTGATGAACGTAGTCAGAACGATGAGCGGCAGCGAGAAGCCGTCAATGCCCAAGTGATAGCGGGCGTTGATGGCATCAATCCACGGGAACTGCTCCACAAACTGCATATTGGCAGTGGTGATATCGAACCCGGTCCACAGCGGAATGCTGAAGCCGAGCGTAGCGACCGTGGCAACCGCAGCGACCCAACGGGCCGACTGAGGACTTTTTTCGCCGATGACCAAGCATACCAAGCCCGCAAGGACAGGGAGCCAGATAATCAGACTGAGCAGGGGCAAACCGGACTGCATGTTGCGTTTCCTCTCTCTCAGCCGTGCAGCAGCGTGTAGGCGACCAGCGCCGACAGACCGATGATCATCGCGAAGGCGTAATGGGACACCAGGCCCGACTGCACGTGGCGCACCACCCCGGACAGCCAACCGACAGCCCGAGCAGAACCATTCACTATGGCACCGTCGATGAGCATCTGGTCGCCGCCCTTCCAGAAGATGCGGCCAATGGCGCGCGCACCGGCAGCGATGATGTGCTCATTGAACCAGTCGAAGTAGTACTTGTTCTCCAGCACGTTCACCACACCTGAGAGTTTCTGGCGAAGCATGGCCGGAATATCCGGGCGCTTCAGGAACAGGAACCAGGCAGTGAACACGCCAGCACCAGCGAGGTAGACGGCCGGGCCATGGAAGGCGTGGACAACGAAAGCAGCCGGGCCATGGAACTCGCCAGCCAACTCACCCAGCACGTTGTGCGCTTCAGCAACGTGAATGGCACTCCCGAACCACGAACCGAACACCATGGGTCCCACGGTGAACCAGCCAATGACGACCGACGGAATGGCCAGCAGTATCAGCGGCAAAGTGACCACCCAAGGGCTCTCATGCAGATGTTCACGAGTGTGCTCGTCCATACGCTCTTGGCCATGGAACGTCATGAAGACCAAACGGAAGCTATACAGCGCCGTGATGAACACGCCCGCGAGTACGCAGAAGTAGGCGTAGCCGGCACCAGCCACTTGCCCCTTCTCGGCTGCCAAGTGAACAGCCTCGATGAGGGCGTCCTTGGAGAAGAAGCCGGAGAAGCCCGGGAAGCCGATGAGCGCCAGCGAACCCAACAGGCAGGTCCAGTAGGTGATGGGCAGGTACTTGCGCAGGCCACCCATGTTCCGCATGTCCTGCTCATGGTGCATGGCCATGATGACGGAGCCCGCCGCTAGGAAGAGCAGCGCCTTGAAGAACGCATGCGTCATGAGGTGGAACACGCCCGAGGCATAGGCACTGGCGCCGAGGGCAACGGTCATGTATCCCAGCTGGGACAGCGTCGAGTACGCCACGACGCGCTTGATGTCGTTGTTCACGAGGCCGAGGAAGCCCATGAACAGCGCCGTGGTGGCGCCGATGCAGATGACGAACGACAGGGCCGTAGTAGACAACTCGAACAGCGGCGACATCCGCGCCACCATAAAGATACCCGCGGTGACCATGGTAGCCGCATGGATGAGCGCCGAGATGGGGGTCGGGCCTTCCATGGAGTCCGGTAGCCACACGTGCAACGGCACTTGGGCGCTCTTGCCCATGGCGCCTATGAACAACAGGATGCAAGCCACGGTCATGGCGTTCCAGGGTTCACCACCAAAAATATGGACTGTCTGGCCCGCTATCTCGTTGGCCTTGCCGAACACCGTGGCGTAATCGAGCGAGCCCGAGTAGTGGAATAGCACGGCGATACCCAGCAGGAAGCCGAAGTCACCCACGCGGTTGACCAAGAAGGCCTTCATGTTGGCAAAAATGGCCGTGGGGCGGGTGTACCAGAAGCCGATGAGCAGGTAGGACACCAAGCCGACCGCTTCCCAGCCAAAGAACAACTGCAGGAAGTTGTTCGACATGACCAGCATGAGCATGGCGAAGGTGAACAAGGAAATGTAGCTGAAGAAGCGCTGGTAACCGGCGTCTTCATGCATATAGCCGATGGTATAGATGTGCACCATCAGCGACACGAACGTCACCACCACCATCATCATGGCGGTGAGCTGGTCGACTAGGAAGCCGACTTCCATGCGGATGCCGTCCGTGACCAACCAGGTGTATACCGAGCCGTTGAACACTTCGCTCGTACCGTCGATGAAACCCTTCAGCACGCCAATGGACAGCACGCAACTGGTAGCAACGCCGAGGATGGTGACGGTGTGTGCGCCGGCACGGCCGATGACCTTGCCGGCCAAACCGGCAAGGATGGCCGCCAGCAGCGGCGCGAGAACGATGATGAGGTAGGTTTGCATGTTCCCTTAACCCCGCATGGTGTCGAGTTCTTCGACGTTGATGGTCCGCCGTTCGCGGAACAACACGACGAGGATGGCCAGACCAATGGCAGCTTCGGCAGCGGCCACCGTGAGGATGAAGAACACGAATACCTGTCCGTCCAGGTTGCCCAACCAGTGCGAGAAGGCGACAAAGTTGAAGTTCACCGACAGCAGCATGAGTTCGATGCACATGAGCAGCAGGATGACGTTCTTCCGGTTGAGGAAGATGCCAGCCACCGCGATGCTGAACAGGATGCCGGCCAGGAACAGGAAATGTTCCAAGCCCACAGGGGGCAGGTTCAGGCTCATGGCCGCTTCTCCGCTTCCATCTTGACGATTCGCAGACGTTGTTCCTTGGTGACCGCCACCTGCGCCGAGACGTCCTGGACCTTGAGGCCCGGACGTTTACGCATGGTGAGCGCGATGGCGGCAACGATGGCCAGCAGCAGCACCACACCCGCCAACTGGAAGGCGTAGGCATACTGCGTGAACAGCAAGGTACCGAGCGCCTTGGTGTTGGAGGCACCCGCCTCGACCGCCGCCGGCTGGGCTCCGGCCAGCAGGGACGGGTTACCGAGGCGGCGAACCACGTAAACCTGGTACATCTCGAAGACCATGAGACCCGCGACCAGCGCCCCTAGTGGCGCGTGCTTGGCGAAGCCTTCGCGCAACTTGGCAACATTGATGTCGAGCATCATCACCACGAACAAGAACAGCACCATGACGGCGCCGACGTAGACCAGCACCAGCGCAATGCCGAGGAACTCCGCTTCGAGGAGGATCCACAAGGCCGCGCTGTTGAAAAAGGCGAGCACCAGAAACAGTGCCGAGTGCACTGGGTTCCGGGCCGTGATGACACCGATGGCCGCGCCCACAAGGACGGTGGCGAAAAGGTAGAAGAGGACTGTGGTTAGCACTGCGGTTCCTGCCTTGGGTTCTGGCGGCCTAGCGGTAGCGGGCGTCGGCTGCCTTGTCGGCAGCAATCATCGCTTCGTACCGGTCGCCGACGGCCAGCAACTTGTCCTTGGACATGATGTTCTCGCCGCGGTTTTCCATGTGGTACTCATGGATACGCGTCTCGACGATGGCATCCACCGGACAGGCTTCTTCGCAGAAGCCGCAGAAGATGCACTTGAACAAGTCGATGTCGTAGCGGGTAGTGCGCCGCGTCCCGTCATCCGCGACGCCGCTGTCGATGGTGATGGCCAAAGCAGGACACACCGCCTCGCACAACTTACAGGCGATGCAGCGCTCTTCGCCGTTCGGGTAGCGGCGCAACGCATGCAGTCCACGGAAGCGCGGCGACTGCGGCGCCTTCTCTTCCGGATACATCACGGTCACCTTCGTGGCGAACATCGCCTTCAGGGTGACCGCCATACCGGCGAGAAGCTCCCCGAGGAAAAACGTCTTGGCAAGATTGCGTAAGGAAGGCATGGACATCACTCCGACCAAGGACCAATCTTCAGCCACACCATCACGCCCTCGACCGCGAGCCAGAAGATGGTGACGGGGATGAGCACCTTCCAGCCTAGCCGCATGATCTGGTCATAGCGGTAACGCGGGAAAGTGGCACGGATCCACAAGTACACGAACAGGAAGAAGCTTGTCTTGATACCCAGCCACAGGAAGCTGGGCGCCGCGAGGGCCGCGAGGGCGCCATCCGCCGCCACATAACCGTCCAGCGGGCTCAGCCACCCACCCATGAATAGGGTGGCAGTGAGCAGGCTGATGAGAATCATGTTGGCGTATTCGGGTAGAGCGAACAGCACCGCGAAGGTGGCGCCCGAATACTCCACATGGAAGCCGGCCACGATTTCCGATTCGCCTTCCGCCACGTCGAACGGCGCACGGTTTGTTTCCGCCACGCCCGCGATGAAGTAGACGATGAACAACGGGAACAGCCAGAACCAGTTCCAAGCCAGGAAGCCACCTTGCTGGGCCTCGACAATCTTGCCGAGGTTCAGCGAACCGGACGTCATGAGTACGCCCACCAGCGCGAAACCCATGGCGATTTCATAAGCAACGATTTGGGCCGCTGAACGCATGGCGCCCAAGAAGGCGTACTTCGAGTTCGCCGCCCAACCCGCCAAGATGACGCCATAAACGCCCATGGAGGTGAGCGCCAAGATGTACAGCAGGCCCGCGTCGATATTCGCAATGGTGAAGGTCGGGTTGAACGACACCACGGCCCATGCCGCGAAAGCCGGCACCAAGGAGATGATGGGCGCCAAGAGGAACAGGAACCGGTCCGCGCTGGCCGGTACCAGAATTTCCTTCATGAGGAGTTTGAACACGTCCGCGAACGGCTGCAGCAAGCCGTAAGGTCCAACGCGATTCGGGCCAATACGCAACTGCATCCAACCGATGACCTTGCGTTCAGCCAGCGTGGTGTAAGCCACGCACAGGATGACCACGATGGTGACCAGCAGGATTTGCAGCACGATCCAGATGAGATTGGCTACCGTAGCGGCCAGACCGGTCTCCAGACCGAGGAGGGAAACAAGCAGGTGCTGGATGAGTTCCATGACTGTGTTACCCCTCAGACCGCTGCCGCGCCGCGGAGGGCTTCAGGCGTGTGCTGCAAGGCCATGGCGCGACGCACCACGGCATCCACGGCGTACATGGGAACGGCAACGGTGGCACCGCCCTCGCCCGCCACCGGCGCGTGGGTGCCGGCATAGGCCGCCACCTGCACGTTGCCGGCTTCGACACCAGCAGCCTTGCGGGCCTCGTCACGCACTTCTTCAGAAGTGGTGTAGTCGAAGCCCGGCAGTCCGAGGAGGTTGCCGAGAACGCGCAATACCTTCCAGCCTGGACGGGACTCGCCGATCGGCGTGGCGACCCCGCCAAAGCTCTGCCAGGTGCCGTTCAAGTTCACGTAGGTACCCGAGGTTTCCGCGAACGTGCCGATGGGCAGGATGACGTCCGCCGTGTCCAGCGTCGCTTGGGAGGCATAGGGCGTCACCGCTACGACGAAATCCGCCGCGCCAACAGCGCCCGTTTCACCATCCAGATGGTCCGCAGGTTCCACACCGCCGAACAGTACATAGCTCTTCAGCCGCGCTTGCAGCATGGCACGGGCATCCAAACCCGGGCGCGGGAGGGCACGAAGACCCGCCTCGCGGTGCGGCAGGAAGCCCACCAGCGCGGCGCCAGCGGCATTCGCACCTTCGGGAACATAGCCCAAGGTAGCGCCGGTCAGGGCTGCCAGGGCGGCCGCAGCGGCCCGCAGATCCGCATAAGCGCTATGGCGCAGGGCCTGCGCACCGAGCCATACGGCGCGGCGTTCACCGGCGAGCAGGGCAGCCACTGCAGCGCGGTCCGTTGCATTGGGGTTAGCACCGG
>CALPVO020000063.1 GCA_943327025.2 Janthinobacterium lividum | reverse complement strand
TTCCTGACTTTCTCGCGGTGCCGGCGAACCCCGGGCATACCGTGGTGTGGCTCGAAGGCCGAATGGTGACCATCCGGCCACCCGGACAGTGGCCCATGCTGCTGGACGCAGAGCCATTGGAGGCGGCGTTGGAGCTGGCCGGCGTGCTTGGCGCGCCCCAGCCGCCCCACTTGCTGGTGTATGCCGCTGAACCCGAGCACACGGCGCATTCCGTCGTTCTGGAGTCCGTCGGTGCTCAGGTGGGCTCATTGCGGATGCAATTGCTCACGGACGGGCCGTTGGCAGCGCTTGCCGTGAGTGCGCTGCACGAACCACCCCTTACACTTTTGCAAGGGGCGTATGCGTCACGCGGTGCTAGCACCGGTCGCTTGGCGCGGTGGCGCGTGCCCTTGGCATTGGCCGCTACACTTGCTGCCCTAGCGGTAGGCGGACAAGTCGTCGACCTATTACGTGCCCGCGCAGAAGCGAAGCGCCTTGATGGGCTCATCGCCGATGTTGCCCATCAAGCCATGCCGGACGTGCACAAACTGGTCGACCCACGACGCCAAGTCGAAGCCAAGTTGGCGCAAGCCAAGGGCAGGAGCGGTGCGGATGGTCTCACCGCGACGTTGGCTGCTCTCGCTGCTGCCCGCGATACGACGCCGACCATGGAACTGGACAACGTCACTTACTACGATGGAACCGCTGACTTGCAGGTCAAGGCAGCTGACGCGACTGCCCTGGAGCAGGTGCGTAGTGATCTCGCTGCGCGTGGTTACACCGCCCAACTTCAGGTCATCCCTGGCACTGAAGGCGGCCCTGCTGCGGCGCGCATGCGCCTGAGCCGTGAAGGGGCCACCCAATGAACGCTCGAAGGATTGCGGTGGTCAGTTCTATTGCCCGAGTCATGGCCCGTGTCATGGCTCGTACCTTGGAACCACTGAAGCAGTGGTACAGCGGCTTGCAAGCCCGTGAGCAGTTTCTGGTGTCGCGTGGTGCAGTGGCCGCGGTAGCACTGTTGCTGATAGGCGGTCTGCTGCAACTCCAGGCGGCGGTAAGCAAGGCCCAAGCGGCGGTAGTACGCAAGCAGGATGACCTGGCTTACATCATTTCGCACTTGGGCGAACTGCAAGGGGCGAACGGCACATCGCCAGATTTGAGTAGCCCGTTGGCGAGCATCGTCGAACGGACGGCCAACGACTCCGGTCTCGGTGGCCAGCTCAAGTCAAACCAGCCGGAGGGCGATAACAGCCTCAGGGTGAAGTTCGAGGGTGCCAGTTTTGACACGTTGGTGCTGTGGGTTTCGTCTTTGCAACAAGAACAGGGAATTCAAGTACAAAGTGCCACCATCGACCGTGCGGCTGTCGGCACTGTCGTGGCTACTTTGGTACTGGCTCGGCAGTGAATCGCGCTGCTCAGGCAGTTCCGGGGTTCTCGCGAGGCACGCGTCTCGGACTGATCGGTTTGGCCGTTGTCGGTTTCTTGCTGGCGCTATGGCTGCAATTGCCAGCGGCCTTGCTGCTGCGCTTTCTGCCAAGCCCCTTGCCAGCGCCTTGGGCTATTGCGCCGGGCGGTCTAGCCGCTACGGGCACTGTTTGGGCGGGCGAACTGCGTGGCCTGATGGTAGGCGGCATGCCTATCCGTTCCTTGAATTGGCAACTGTCGCCTTGGCGCGTGCTGGCCGGGCAACTCCAAGGCAGCGCGGTCGTCCTTGGCGATGGCGCGAAATTCGCTGGGCGGTTCGGTCTCCAGTTCGACGGGACTGGAGAACTCACAGCGCTGAACGGGGAACTGCCCCTGGCGCTACTGCAGCCGACATCGCCGCAGCCGTGGAATGGGCAAGTGGTGGCCAGTCTCGAATCCTTGACGCTAGTAGCAGGCAAACCGGAGCGCTTTAGCGGCAGGGTGGACGTCCTGCGTCTATCCAGCCCGGCGGTACCACAGTCGCTGGGGGATTTCCGTTTGGAGTGGCCCTCCGGTAGCGACCAGGGGCGAATCGCCACGCTTGGCGGCCCAGTGGACCTTCGCGCCGCCCTGCTCAGGCAACCTGGTGGTGGTTTCCGTTTGGACGGCGAAGCCCGCGCCGATGCTGCTGCGGCAGCGGTGGTACATCAGGCGCTAACGACGTTCGGACTGCCCGACGCCACAGGCCGCTATCGCATTCAAGTGGACCTTGGCGTCAGCGCACCGCCTTGAGTGTCGCGGGCGCCGCGTGCCCCCCCACCGCGCCCTGACTGGCCTGCACGTGGGCGTCCAATTGCTCTTCGAGTCGCCGGAATACTTCGTCCAGCATATCGGGCAAGGGCAGATGCGTAATGCGAAAGTGGTTGCGGTACGGGACATTGAAGGAGCTGCCCGGCGCGACCAGCACATGGCGGTTCTCCAAGAGGTCCATGGCAAACGACTGGTCATCGAAGTTGGGCACCACGTCTGGGCGCACCCCGATGAACGAATACATGGCACCCTGCGGTGCCGGCGTGAGTTGCAGGTATTTGCTGCGCGCAACGCCAGCAATAATGGCGGCGCGCGAGGCGTGCAACCTTCCACCCGGACGCACCAAGTCCTTGATGCTCTGGTAGCCACCGATGGCGGTTTGCACCGCCCACTGTCCCGGCACGTTGGCGCAGAGGCGAAGGGAGGACAGCAACTCGATGGCCTGCAGGTAGTCGCCAGCGCCTTCGCGGCGTCCACTGAAGACCGCCCAGCCAACGCGATAGCCGCAGGCTCGCCAGATTTTGGACAGTCCCGAGAGCGTGCAGCACAGCGTGTCGTGCACTAAAGTCGCCATTGGTATGGATTCGGCGCCGTCGTAGGTCATCTCGTCGTAAATCTCGTCAGAGAACACCACCAGTTTGTGTTTTTCGGCCAGGCGCGCTATGGCCACCAGCGTCTCGCGCGGATACACCGCACCCGTCGGGTTATTCGGGTTGATGAGGACAATGGCACGGGTGCGCGGAGTGACCAGCGCGGCCATCTCCGCAGGGTCTGGCACGAAGCCATTTTCTGGCCGGCAGGCGTAGTAGACGGCGCGACCGCCATTAAGCGTGACGGCGGCGGACCACAGTGGGTAGTCGGGGCTCGGCACCAGAACTTCATCACCATCATTGAGCAGGCCGCGCAGGCACAGGTCGATCAGTTCGCTAACGCCATTGCCGATGAAGACATCCTCGGCCGTGACCTCGCGCACTCCGCGGTTTTGCTGCTGCATCACCACCGCCTCTCTAGCCGGGAAAATTCCCTTCTGGTGGCAGTAGCCCTCCGCAGACGCCAGATTCTCAATCATTGCCAAGCGCATGGTTTCCGGGGTACGGAAACCGAAGGCGCCGGGGTTACCGATGTTCAGCGAAATGATCTCGTAGCCCATTCGCTCCATCTCATGGGCGCGGCGCGCAAGTTTGCCGCGAATCTCGTAGCGGACGTTGTTCAGGCTTTGGCTGGCACGGATGACGGAGAGGGACATCGAATTCTCGGCTGGCGACGCGCGGGGGCTATAGCTTTAAAGCATAGCAGCCCCGACCGGAGTCAGCCCTTGGGGACCGCACCAGCGGGGATTACTGGCAGCGTTGTACAGCCCAGCAATCCCACCAGTCCGGGGTCATGGCTAGCGATGAGGAGCGCCGCACCATGCTGGTGTTGCGCCTTCAAGAGTCGGTCGGCGACCCGTTGGCGGTGATCGAGGTCCTGAGCGCTGGTCGGCTCATCCAGAACCAACAGCGAAGGGTTGCCGGCCCGTGCCTGAACCCGGGCCTGCACGAGGGCCTGCGCCAGCGCTACCCGTTGCGCCTGACCGACCGAGAGTGCAGCCGGTGTTCGAGACCAACAGTCCGCAGGTACCCCCAAAGCGGACAATTCCTCCGCCGCATGTTGTCGGGACACTCGCCAGGTATCTCCGCTCCGCCTGAAACCGGCGCTCACCGCGTCAAGAACCAACCGGTGCGGATTCAGGCTGTCCCGCGCTTCCTGCAGTACAGCGCCCATGGCACCAGCGATCTGCTGGCGCGAAGTGTGGGGCCACGGTTGCAGGCGCTGTCCGCGCCACGTCACCTCACCTGCCCACGGGCTTGGCAGGCCCAACGCCAGCCGTAGAAAGCTCGACTTACCGGCACCGGAGGGTCCGGTGATGCAAAGCGATTGCCCGACTCCGAGACAGAGGCCACGGCCCTCGCCCTGTGCTGACGACGGCGCCACGCGGGGGTGCTCCAGTTGCACCGCGAGCAGCAATTCCCGGGCAGAGACGGCGCGCTCGGTAACGCCGTGCTGGGGAAGTGCGTCCGACGTCTGCGCATCGCCTACCGGGATTTGGCGGTGGGCGACGGCCGCAAGCACCGCTGGGTCGTGGGTGACCAGCAGCACCGCCAGACCGCGCACGCAGCACTGGCGAACCAACTGACACCAAGCGTCGCGACTGGCGGAATCCAGTGCAGCGGTTGGCTCGTCGGCTACCAGCAAGGCGGGTTCTTGGGCTAGCGCCGCGACCAGTGCCAAACGCTGCAGTTCACCGCCAGAGCACTGGTTCGGGTACTGGCGAAGCAGCCGCTCACTGTCCACTAGGCCCAGCTCGTGGCACCATTGATGGATAATGAGTTCGCTAATATTATTATTTAAATCAATTAGTTGCGATTTTATATTCAAGTGCGGAGCGAAGTTATTGGCGGGCTCCTGAAAGACAAAAGCCACCCGCCCACTGCCGGCGTGGGCGATGGGGTCCCCGGCAGGGTTTCCGGCGAACCGAGCGACGCCGGTCGATTCCAGCCGCCAGGGCAGCAGTCCAAACGGAGCAAGAGCGGCACTGGTCTTGCCGCAGCCGGAGCGCCCCGTCAGCGCCACGCACTCGCCCCTGTGCAGCTCTAGATTCAAGCCACTGACAATGGGCGGCGCGCCCTCCTCACCCCGCGGACGAACGCCTAACTCGCGCCATTCCAGCAGCGGGAGCACGGCTACGGTTTGCTCCGTGTCGCCAGCAGCAGCAAGAAAACCGCGCCCGCGGGAAACGCCACAGCCAAAGGCGCGTGCGACAACCGCCCCGAGCCCTCGGCGAGCAGACTGCCGAGGGTGATGCCCGGCTCCGGTAGCGAAAGACCCAGAAAGCCCAGCACGCCTTCAGCGACGAGCAATTGCGGGAGTAACAAGCCACAGGCGGTTGCGCAGGCACCGCCTGCCGCCGGCGCGTACGTCCACCGTGCGATCTCCCCCCACCCGGCCCCATGGATGCGTGCTACCCCAAGCGCTGGCGCGTTACTCGCGGCCAGAAGCGCAATCCGGACGGCACGGGCAACCGGCACCGCTCCCAAGACCCCCAGCGTCATGGCCACTGGCCACAGGCCACGGCCACTGGTGGAGATGACCACGAGCGCCAGCAAGGTCACTGGGAGGGCAGCCAGGATATCGGCGGTACGGGTAACGAGGGCGCTCGAGACCCCGCGCACGGCTCCCATCACCGCCCCGAGACCCGTGCCGAGGACCGCTGCTACCAGAAGGGAAAGCACGCCGACTGCAATGGAGCCGCGCAGCCCGAGGCACAGGCGAACCCAAAGGTCGCGCCCGAGCTCGTCTGTCCCCAGCCAATGACCGCCGCCTAAACCGTGGATTGTCCCGTGAGCGCTGTTCAGTGCTCGCCAGTCCACCGCATAACCGTCACCGCTAGAGCCGAAGGGGCCCACCACGGCCAGCACCACCAGTAACAGCGCCAGCATTCGGGTCACGTGGCGCTCTCCACGCCCCGCCGACGCGCGCTGACGACTGACAGAACGTCCGCAAGCAACTGGACCGCCATGACGGTGACAACGACGCAGACGATCGCGCCCAGCAGTACCGGGGTATCTCGGTGCCGTGCCGCGCTGGCGAGCAACTGCCCGAGACCTGGCAAGGCAAATACGGTTTCTACCGCCATAGCACCGGTCAGCACGTCCCCGGCCAGCGGAGTCAAACAACCCGTGAGTTCGGGAACGCAAGACCCGAGCGCATAGCGCCACCATCGACGTTGCTCCGGCAAATGCCGCGCCGCCACGGCAGGCCACCAAGGAGCCCCCACGGCGCCCCGTAGCGCGACACAAGTCCAACGGAAGACTACGGCACTGACTGGCAGCGCCAGGGCCAGCACCGCCAACCCGTACTCCACGACCCGACCAGCCGTGGGGCCGGCGATGAGGCCCCAGGGGTTGCTGGCAACCAGCAGCAGTAACAGTGGCGCAGATACGAAGGTTGGCACGCACAGCAAACTGTCCATGAAGAGGCTGAGGCCAACGGATACACGCGTTTGGGGGTTGCGAACGACGCCGATGGCGCTAGGGAGCGCTACTACGCTGCCCACGAGCAAGGCCAGCAGGCCTAGCAAAAGGCTGGTCGGCCAAGCCTGTGCCAATAGGGAGGCCACCGGAAGGTCGCGGCGCTGAAAAGAGAAGCCGAAGGAGCCACTCAGGGCTTGCTGGGCCCACTCGCCCCACTGTACCCACCACGGTTGGTCGAGCCCGTAGGCCTCGGCGAGATGTTTCTGCGCCAGCGGGTCCGTCAGTTGCTCGGTAGCGAAGGGGCTGCCGGGGATGAGATGCAGCAACAGGAAGCACAGACCGCAGGCCGCAAACGCGGTAAAAGGAATGGCTGCCAGCCGCCAAACTACCCAAGCGGCCAGCCCCCCTGAACCCTGCCGCGCGGTGTTTCCAGCGACGAGATTTCTCCCTGTTTGGCGCCTGCTTCATCAAAATGCGCTGGCGCGTTCCGAAACTATCATTGCCGGTCGCGAAATGGCAAGAATAGGACGCCCTGATGAATTGACTTTAAGGGTGCAAATAGCCTATTTTTCGCAGCGCAAAAACCATTTGTAGACACCAGTGCCCGAGCCCCGCTTCGTGGCCCTGTTGAGGAGAACCGAATGCGTAGGATCCTGGTGGGCATTAAGCGCGTAGTGGACTATTCCGTCCGCGTACGCGTAAAGCCGGACGGCACGGGCGTAGCGCTCGATGGCGTGAAGATGAGCATCAACCCCTTCGACGAGATCGCTCTCGAAGAAGCCCTGCGCATCAAGGAGCGTGGCGAAGCGGATGAGGTGGTAGCCATCTCTATCGGCACGGACGATACCCAGCAGCAGTTGCGCACGGCGCTGGCGATGGGTGCGGACCGCGCCTTGCTGGTCAAATCCGATGAAGCCGTGGACCCGTTGACCGCTGCCCAGGTGTTCACGGCCATGGCGAAGGCGGAAGACGCCCGCTTGGTCATCGTGGGCAAGCAGGCCATCGACGACGATGCCAACCAGACTGGCCAGATGCTGGCGGCCCTGTGGGATCGTCCCCAGGCCACCTTCGCTTCCAAGGTCGAGATCATCGGCGACATGCTGCGCGTCACGCGCGAAGTGGATGCCGGCCTCGAGACGCTCGAAGTTGACCTGCCGGCGGTCATCACCGTCGACTTGCGCCTGAACGAACCGCGCTATGTGAAGTTGCCGGACATCATGAAGGCCAAGAAGAAGCCGCTCGACATCAAGTCGTTTGCAGATTACGGCGTGGCTCCTACGCAGCGCTTGAAGGCAACGCACTACGCGGCGCCAGCAACGCGCAGCAAGGGCATTGTGGTCAAGGACGTCGCGGAACTCGTTGACGCGCTGAAGAAGAAGGGGCTCGTCTGATGTCCAGCAAGGTTTTGGTGGTTGCCGACCATGACGGCAGCAAGCTGAATGCAGGTACGGCACGCGCGGTGAAGGCCGCCTCTACCGTGCCGGGCGCCGAAGTTCATGTCCTGGTGTTGGCAGCAGATGGCGCTGCCGTCGCGGCGGCAGCAGCGGAACTCGCCGGCGTGTCCAAGGTGTTGGTGGCCAACCGCGCCGAGAACACTCACTTGATGGCTGCCGTGCTGGCGCCGCAGGTGGTGGAGATTGCGGCGGGTTACACCCACGTGTTCGGCCCGTCGAGCAGCTTCGGCAAGGACCTCATGCCGCGTGTCGCTGCGTTGCTGGGCGTCGGCCAGGTCTCGGACCTCATGTCCGTCGAAGGCACGCACACCTTCAAGCGTCCCATCTACGCCGGCAATGCCATCATCACGGTCGAGTCTCCTGCCGACCAGAAGGTCGTGGTCACCGTGCGTACGGCTTCGTTCGAAGCCGCTGCCACTGGCGGCAGCGCTGCCATCGAAGCCGTGTCCACCTCGGCCGCCCTGCCCTCGCACACTCGCTTCGTTGGGGTACAGTCGGCGAAGAGCGACCGTCCAGACCTGCAAAGCGCCTCCAAGGTCGTGTCTGGTGGCCGCGCGCTGGGCAGCAAGGAACAGTTCAGCCTGGTCTTCGGTTTGGCTGATCAGATGGGCGCAGCCGTGGGCGCTTCGCGTGCTGCAGTAGATGCGGGCTATGCCCCGAACGAACTGCAGGTCGGACAGACGGGCAAGATCATTGCGCCAGAGCTGTACCTCGCCGTTGGTATCTCGGGTGCCATTCAGCACCTCACGGGTATCAAGGACGCCAAGACCATTGTTGCTATCAACAAGGACCCAGAGGCTCCCATCTTCGAGGTGGCAGACATCGCGTTGGTGGCCGACTTGTTTGTGGCTGTGCCGGAACTGCAGGCCGCGCTCAAGGCGGGCTGAACCCGGCGAGCGGTCAGGCAATTGCGGGGGGCGCTTGTTGCCCCCCAAAGAAAAAGGGCGCCAAGAGGCGCCCTTTTTGGCTTCAGCTCTGCAATTACAGTTGGCCGAGGACGTAGTCAGCGGCGCTGACGCGGAATTCGCCGCCAGACTCGACATTGACGTGGGTGACCACACCATCCTTGACGACGAGCGCAAAGCGCTGACCGCGCTTGCCCATGCCCCAAGCCGAGGCATCCATTTCAAGACCCAGCGCGGTGGTCACTTCGCCATTGCCATCGGCGAGCATGGTGATCTTGCCATCAGCATGCTGCGCCTTGCCCCAAGCATTCATGACAAACACGTCGTTCACGGCCATGAAGGCCACCGTGTCCACACCCTTCGCCTTGATGGCGTCGATGTGGTCCACAAAGCCCGGCAGGTGGCGCGCGCTGCAGGTGGGCGTGAAGGCGCCCGGCACCGACACCAGGACGACGGTCTTGCCGGCCAGCAGCTCCTCGGTGCTGAGCTTGGCAGGGCCATCAGCGGTCATGGTCGTGAAGTTCCCTGCGGGGATACGGTCACCAACTTGAATCGTCATGTTCGGCTCCTTGGAAGTGGCTAGCAGCGCGCCAACACGGTGGGCTGCCTGATAATTCGAACTGGAAAAATCTAACCGGATAAATCAATTGGAAAACATTTTGCCCGAATACGCAGCATTCGTGGAGTGTTGCGGAGCCGATTCAAAGCACGCCCAGCAAGGTCTCAACCTTTGTAAGGCCTTGCCAAGAACCGACCGCGCGGTGCACCCACGATCCGCCCCTTGTCCCAGACGACCTGTCCACGCAGGAAAGTGGTGATCACCTTCGCGGTCATCGAGAGACCTTCGAACGGCGTGTAGCCCTGAGTGGACTCCGAGTCGACGCCATGGATGGTCCAATTGCGGTCCGGGTCTACCAGCACAATGTCGGCATCGAAACCCGGCGCCAAATCGCCCTTGGCATGCAACCCAAAGCGCCGTGCCGGGTTCCACGAGGTCACCTCGGCAATTCGCGCCCAGTCCATGCCACGGCGGCGTCCTTCCGAGACCAGTGCCGGCAGCAGGTATTCGGCGCAGCCAAATCCACTTCGTGCCGAAAGGACATCCATCGGGCGCTGCGGGTCCAGCTTCAACTCGTGTCGGCAGCAGGTATGCGCGCTGGATACCCAATGCAATTGCCCGTCGATGAGCGCCTGCCACAGGGCCTCGACATCCTCGCGCGTGCGCAGAGGCGGATTCACCTTGGCCAATGCCCCTACCGGTGCATCTTGGTCGAGGCAAAGATGCGCAATGTCCACCTCCCGACGCACATCCAGCTGCGGGTAAGCGCGCGACAGCGCGAGTGCCGCGGAAAGACCGCGCCGCGTGGATAACTGCAGCAGGTTCACCGCCGGGCACTCCGTCTCGTGGGCGAGTTGG
>CALPVO020000062.1 GCA_943327025.2 Janthinobacterium lividum | reverse complement strand
GGGCATCAGCGGCCGCATGGGTCAGTCGCTGGTCCGGGCGCTGCAGGAGCCGGCGGCCCAAGCACTGGGCCTGCATCTGAGCGGCGCGCTCGCATCCAACGGTAGCCCCTACCTCGGCCAGGACGCTGGTGCGCCTTCGCAAGCCCCGGCCACTGGCGTGGTGGTCACCGCCGACCGTGCTCAAGCGCTGGCGGGTGCCGCCGTGGCTATCGACTTCACGCTGCCGGCGGCGCTGCACGACAATCTGGCTGCCTGCGTTGCAGTCGGGGTGCCGGTGGTGGTGGGCACGACGGGTCTCGATCTTCCGGCAGAGGACGCCATGGCGGCGGCGGCGGCCCGTATTTCGGTACTCCACGCCCCGAACATGAGTCTTGGCGTGAACCTGCTCCTCGAGTTGGTGGCGCAGGCCGCCGCTGCCTTGCCAGCGGACTACGACATCGAGATTTTCGAGGCCCACCACAAGCACAAATTGGATGCGCCTTCGGGCACTGCCGTCCGGCTGGGGCAGGTGGCCGCCAATGCCCGGGGAAGCAGCCTCGCTGCCAGCGCCGTCTATGTCCGCGAAGGCCAGACCGGGCCCCGTCCACCTGGAGCCATTGGCTTTTCCACGGTCCGGGCCGGGGACATCGTCGGCGAGCACACGGTGCTGTTTTGCGGCACCGGTGAACGGCTGGAATTGGGCCACCGGGCCACCGACCGCCTCACTTTCGCCCGGGGGGCTTTGCGGGCCGCGCAATGGTTGGCTGTCGAAAGAGGGCCCGGGTTGTATTCAATGCGTGACGTTCTGGGTCTGGGGCGGTAAACTGTCTCCCTAATCGCAAGAGTTCAGTTCTTCGGTGGTATAGCGGGCGGGGCCTTACGGTTCCACCCGCTTTTCGTATGCGCGCCGCGTCCGACGCTGAGCGCCGTGCGTACCGCCCCTTGACGGTTGGAGCGCCCGTGACGATACCTGCAGTGTTGGCCTTGGAAGACGGTTCGATCTTCCGAGGCATTTCGGTTGGGTCTAGAGGAAATACCACGGGCGAGGTGGTGTTCAACACCGCCATGACCGGTTATCAGGAAGTCCTCACGGACCCTTCTTACTCCCGGCAGATGGTAACCCTTACCTATCCTCACATCGGTAACACCGGTGCCAATGCCGAGGACATGGAATCCAGCGCTATTCATGCCGCTGGTCTCATCATCCGCGACCTGCCCCTGCTGCACAGCAGTTGGCGTTCCGCAGAGTCCCTCCAGAGCTTTCTCGAGCGCGGTAAGGTAGTCGCCATTGCGGACATCGATACCCGTCGACTCACTCGAGTACTGCGGGAAAAGGGTGCGCAGGCCGGTTGCATCATGACCGGCGAGAACGTGGACGAGGCCGCTGCCGTGCGCGCGGCGCGCTTGTTTCCTGGCTTGAAGGGCATGGACCTCGCCAAGGTCGTCTGCACCCGCACGGCTTACGGCTGGAACGAGGGCAGCGTTTGGCACGACGAGACCACCCCGGCACCTTTGCACCCGTCGCTACGGACCAGCGAACGCCTGCATGTCGTGGCGTACGATTTCGGTATCAAGCGGAACATCCTCCGCTACCTCGCTGATCTCAACATTCGTATCACGGTAGTGCCGGCGCAGACGCCGGCGGCTGAAGTGCTGGCCTTGCAGCCGCACGGCATCTTTCTCTCGAACGGCCCCGGGGACCCGGAGCCCTGCACCTACGCCATCGATGCCATCCGCGATTTCCTCATGACGGACATCCCGGTGTTCGGCATCTGCCTTGGGCACCAGTTGCTGGGCCTGGCCACGGGCGCGAAGACCCTGAAGATGAAGTTCGGTCACCATGGGGCTAACCACCCCGTGCAAGATTTGCGTACTGGCCAAGTGCTCATTACCAGCCAGAACCACGGTTTCGCCGTGGATGAAGCCACTTTGCCTGCCAATGTTCGCGCCACGCACCGGTCGCTGTTCGATGGTTCCTTGCAGGGCATCGAGTTGACCGATCGCCCGGCGTTCAGCTTCCAAGGCCACCCGGAAGCCGCTCCCGGCCCGCGCGATGTGAAGCCACTCTTCAACCATTTCCTCGAATTGATGCAGCGCCGTCTGGAACGTGGCGGGCATACGCCGGCGCATCCGGCGGGTGAGGGCTGAGCCATGCCAAAACGTAACGACATCCACAGTATTCTCATCATCGGCGCAGGCCCTATCGTCATCGGGCAGGCCTGCGAGTTCGACTACTCCGGCGCTCAGGCGTGCAAGGCGCTGCGCGAGGAAGGCTTCCGGGTCATCCTCGTCAACTCCAACCCCGCCACCATCATGACGGACCCGGAGAGCGCCGACGCCATCTACATTGAACCGGTGAACTGGCGTACGGTCGCCCGCATCATCGAAAAAGAGCGGCCCGATGCGTTACTGCCGACGATGGGCGGCCAGACCGCGCTGAACTGCGCGCTCGACTTGGTGCGTGAAGGAGTGCTCGAGAAGTTCGGTTGCGAGCTCATCGGTGCCTCGCGTGAAGCCATCGACATGGCCGAGGATCGCGCACTGTTTAAACAGGCGATGACCGACATCGGCTTGGCGACGCCGCTGGCGCGTGTGGCACACACCATGGAAGAGGCCATCGCCGCTCAGCCCGATATCGGCTACCCGACGGTCATCCGCCCGTCGTTCACCATGGGCGGCTCCGGCGGTGGTATCGCTTACAACCGGCAGGAATTCGAGGCTATTGTGGGGCGCGGCCTCGCTGCCTCGCCTACCAGCGAAGTGCTGCTCGAGCAGAGCGTACTGGGCTGGAAGGAGTACGAGATGGAAGTGGTCCGCGACCGTGCGGACAACTGCATCATCATCTGCTCCATCGAGAACCTCGACCCGATGGGCGTGCACACCGGCGACTCCATCACGGTGGCGCCAGCACAGACGCTGACGGACAAGGAATACCAGCGCATGCGCGACGCGAGCCTCGCGGTGCTGCGCAAGATTGGTGTCGATACCGGCGGCTCGAACGTGCAGTTCGCCATCAACCCGGCGAATGGCGAGATGATCGTCATCGAGATGAACCCGCGCGTGTCACGTTCTTCCGCGCTGGCCTCGAAGGCCACGGGTTTCCCCATCGCCAAGGTGGCTGCCAAGCTGGCCGTGGGCTACACGCTCGACGAACTGCGCAACGAAATCACGGGCGGCGCCACGCCGGCCTCGTTCGAGCCGGCCATCGACTACGTGGTCACGAAAGTGCCGCGTTTCACGTTCGAGAAGTTCCCCGGTGCCAACATTCGCCTCACGACGCAGATGAAGTCGGTGGGCGAGGCTATGGCTATCGGCCGTACCCTTCAGGAGAGTCTGCACAAGGCGCTGCGGAGTCTCGAGACGGGTCTCGATGGTTTCACGGAGCGCTTCCCCAATGCCGGACGTCAGGCACTCACGGTGGAGCAACGCGAGAAGCTGGACTACGAACTGCGGCATGCCGGCCCGGACCGCTTGCTCTATGTGGCCGACGCTTTCCGTGACGGTTGGACGCGAGCGCAGGTATTCGCTGCTACTGCCATCGACCCCTGGTTCCTCGCGCAAATCGAGGACCTCATCGTCGAGGAAGCAGCAGTGGTCGCCGGCGGGCTGGCGGCGCTGGATGCCGTTCGACTGCGCGCCCTGAAGCGCAAGGGCTTTGCCGACTCGCGCTTGGCGAAACTGCTGGGAATTCCAGAGTCCACCCTGCGCGATCGCCGTATCGCTTTCGGTTTGCATCCGGTCTACAAGCGCGTAGACACCTGTGCCGCCGAGTTCGCTACATCGACGGCATACCTCTACTCCACCTACGAAGAGGAGTGCGAGGCGGTGCCGTCGGACCGCAAGAAGATCATGATTCTCGGCGGTGGTCCGAATCGTATCGGGCAGGGTATTGAGTTCGACTACTGCTGCGTCCATGCCGCCCTCGCACTACGCGAGGACGGCTACGAGACCATCATGGTGAACTGCAATCCGGAGACCGTGTCCACGGACTACGACACCTCGGACCGCTTGTACTTCGAGCCGCTCACCTTCGAAGACGTGATGGAAATCATCACGAAGGAAAAGCCGGTTGGCGTTATCGTCCAATACGGCGGGCAGACGCCCCTGAAGCTGTCGCGTGCGCTGGCCGCCGCTGGTGCGCCCATCATTGGCACTTCGCCAGACGCCATCGACGTTGCTGAAGACCGTGAACGCTTTCAGGTGCTCATTCAAGAACTGGGGCTGAAGCAGCCGGCCAATGCCACGGCGCGCGATGAAGAATCCGCTGTGCGTTTGGCGCGTGAAGTCGGTTACCCGCTGGTCGTTCGCCCAAGCTATGTGCTGGGCGGGCGTGCCATGGAAGTCGTCTTCAACGAAGATGACCTGCGCGTGTACATGACTGAAGCGGTCAAGGTGTCCAATGACAGTCCTGTGCTGCTGGATCGCTTCCTGGACTTGGCCATCGAGGTTGACGTCGACGCTATCTGCGACGGCAAGGACGTGCTTATCGGCGGCATCATGGAGCACATCGAGCAAGCCGGCGTTCACTCAGGCGACTCGAGTTGCTCGTTGCCTCCTTATTCGCTGTCCGCGGCAGTGCAAGACGAACTGCGGGACCAGACTCGCAAGATGGCGCTGGCGCTTAAGGTGGTTGGCCTCATGAACGTGCAGTTCGCCATCCAGAATGGCGTGGTGTATGTGCTGGAGGTGAACCCGCGTGCTTCCCGCACGGTGCCGTTCGTCTCCAAGGCCATCGGTCGGCCGCTCGCCAAAGTAGCCGCACGGGTCATGACTGGTCGAACGCTGGCCGAGCAGGGCACTCTGGATGAACGCATCCCGCCGTTCTTCTCCGTGAAGGAAGCGGTATTCCCGTTCAACAAATTCCCGGATGCGGACCCGATCCTCGGGCCCGAGATGAAGTCCACCGGCGAGGTGATGGGCACGGGCCGCAGTTTTGGTGAGGCTTACGCCAAAGCACAGTCCGGCTCGAATGTCACACTGCCGCGCAGTGGGCGGGCCTTCCTGTCGCTGCGTGACCGCGACAAAACCGCTGCCGTCGAGCTGGCCCGGCGCTTGATCGCCCACGACTTCGAGATCGTCGCGACCCATGGTACCGCCGACGTCCTTGATGCCGCTGGCCTTGCCTGCCGGCGAGTGAACAAAGTCCGTGAGGGCCGGCCGCACTGTGTCGACATGATCATGAACGACGAGATCCAGCTCATCGTGAACACAACGGAAGGCAAGCAGGCGGTGCGCGAATCGCGTTCCATCCGCCGCGAGGCCGTTGCCCGTCGTGTAACTTACTACACCACCCTGCCGGGCGCGCTGGCTACCTGCGATGCGCTCGATCATCTGGATGAGGTGGCCGTCAATCGCCTGCAGGACCTCCATCGGGAGTTGGAAGCGTGAGTAATCGTCGTCCCATCACTGCCCGCGGCGCCGAGCGTCTGCGTGCGGAACTGAAGAAACTGAAGAGTGAAGACCGTCCGACGGTCATCAAGGCCATCGCCGAGGCGCGCGGCCACGGTGACCTGTCCGAGAACGCGGAATACCATGCCGCCCGCGAGCAGCAGGGCTTCATCGAAGGCCGCATCGGCGAGATTGAGGGCCGCTTGTCCATGGCGGAAATCATCGATGTCGCCAAGTTGCCGCAGAACGGCAAGGTCATGTTCGGCGCCACCGTCGAAATCGAAGACAACGACACCGGCAAAACCACCACCTACCAAGTGGTCGGCGAGGACGAGGCGGATATCCGCATGAATCTCATCGCCATCACTTCGCCCATCGCGCGCGCCCTCATCGGCAAGCTGAAGGACGACGAGGTGGAGTTCGACGCCCCCGGTGGACGGAAGTCGTTCGTCATCGTCGATGTACGCTACGAGTGAGTGGCACCATGCGTACTCGTGCAGCTGCCTTGCTCGCAGGCGCTTCTCGTCTGGCGCTCACCGCTTGGGCGGGCGCTACTTGGGCCGTGGTGGCGTGGGTGGCGCCGGCGGTCTTCCGCGTGGTGGAACCGGACGCGGGCGCGGTGCTGGCTGGTGAGGTGGCCGGCGTCCTGTTTCGCGGCCTGGCCTGGGGCGGGTTGGTGGCCGGTCTCTTGACTGCTTACGCTTGGTACCGCGAGCGCCGACTGGACCGCCTGACGCTTTGGGTGCTGCTGCTGGCGATGGCTGCGCCTTTGGTCAGCGAGAATTACCTGCGGCCGAAAATGGATATTGCTCGTGCGGCAGCCCACGCCGCCGGCCAGCAGAACGCTTCGTTGAACCAGGCGTTCGCCTTGCTACACGGCGAATCCGCTGTGCTTTACCTGCTAGCCAGCGCGGCGCTCGCTTGGCTGGTGGTGCGCCGCGCGCGGTGAGTGGCGCGCAGGCCCCAAACTTTGGCAACTTTACCGGGGCGTTTGCCCCGGGAGTTCAAGTGGAAGGCAGCACGATGCGGCTGAGTTTCGGCTTTGGCCGGAAGAACAGCCCCACGTTGCCGATGCGCTGTACCAGTGTGCTCTGGGTGCTGTCTGCCAGCATCTGCAGCGCGGTGTCGCGGTCCTCGCGTTCGCCCACCCGGGCGCTCACCTTGATGAGCTCGTGGTGGGCCAAGGCCAAGTCCATTTCGCGGGTGACAGCCTCGGTCAAGCCGTGCTGGCCGAGCATGACGACCGGCTTCAGGGCATGCCCCAAGCGGCGCAGGTGTTTTTTCTGGTTTTCCGAAAGTTCCATGGCGGCAGTATACGGCAGGGCAGGTTGACCCATGACGAATCGCAGCAAGAGCAGTAGCCGCTGGCTGGACGAACACCACAACGACGAGTTCGTGAAGCGTGCCCGCGCTGAGGGTTGGCGTTCGCGGGCTGTGTACAAACTCGAAGAGATTGCCCGCGCTGAGAAACTGTTCCGCCCAGGCATGGTGGTGGTCGACCTCGGGGCCGCCCCGGGCGGCTGGAGCCAGTACGTGGCCCGCTACCTGCAGGGGTCGGGGCAGGGTGACGGCAACGGGGCCATCTTCGCCCTCGACATCCTCCCCATGGAGGGGGTGAACGGGGTCACCTTCGTGGAAGGCGACTTTCGGGAGGAGCAGGTTTATGACGAATTTCTGGCCCTCTTGGGCGGGCGTCCGGTTGACCTTGTTTTGTCCGACATGGCCCCCAACATGTCGGGAGTAGACGCCGTCGACCAGCCCCGGTCCATGTATTTGGCGGAACTCGCGCTCGAGTTCGCTGCCAAAACACTCAAACCGGGGGGCGCTTTTCTGTCGAAGGTGTTCCAAGGAGAAGGTTTCGACCCGTTCGTCAAGGCTGCCCGGTCCCAATATGGTGCCGTAAAGCTGAAAAAGCCAAAGGCGTCACGGGCTCGAAGCTCCGAAATCTACTTGCTGGCGACGGGCCGGCGTGGGGTGTAGAGTCGTTTCAGGTGCGCCACGGCGGCGCCGGGCCTTGCTGCCCGAGGAGCAAAGTTGAAAGACCTGACCAAGAATATTTTCATCTGGGTAGCCATCGCGGTGGCCCTCCTGATGATTGTCCAGACCTTCAATGGCAAAACGGCTGCTCCCGAGCCCATGGCCTATTCGCAGTTCTTGGCCGAGGTCAAGAACAACAATGTGCGTACGGTGGAGTTCCGCGGCGAGCGCGGCGAAATCATCGTCGGCAAGACGGCCAGTGGGCAGTCTTTCCAAACCTTCAACGTCGAGAGTGGTAACCCCACGGCGCTCGTCGGCGAACTGCGTTCCCATGGCGTGAACTTCCAGGGCGTTCCCCCGGAAAAGCCCAGCCTCATCATGCAGTTGTTCCTGAACAGCTTCCCGGTGCTGCTGCTCATCGGCCTTTGGGTCTACTTCATGCGCCAGATGCAGGGTGGTGGCAATGGCCGGGGTGCCATGTCCTTCGGGAAGAGCCGCGCCCGCATGCTCAGTGAAGACCAAATCACCGTCACCTTCGCCGACGTTGCCGGTGTCGACGAGGCCAAGGAAGAGGTGAAGGAAATCGTCGATTTCCTCAAGGACCCCGCGAAGTTCCAGAAGCTCGGCGGCAAGATTCCCAAGGGTGTGCTCATGGTGGGCAGCCCGGGTACGGGCAAGACGCTCCTCGCCCGCGCCATTGCCGGCGAGGCCAAGGTGCCGTTTTTCACCATCTCCGGTTCGGATTTCGTGGAAATGTTCGTCGGTGTCGGCGCCTCGCGCGTACGTGACATGTTCGAGCAGGCCAAAAAGCATGCGCCTTGCATCATCTTCATCGACGAAATTGATGCCGTGGGTCGTCACCGCGGTGCCGGTCTCGGCGGTGGTCATGACGAGCGTGAGCAAACCTTGAATCAACTGCTGGTCGAGATGGACGGCTTCGAAGGCAACGAGGGCATCATCGTCATCGCTGCCACGAACCGCCCGGACGTGCTCGACCCGGCGCTGTTGCGCCCGGGCCGTTTCGACCGTCAGGTGGTGGTCGGTCTTCCCGATGTGCGTGGGCGCGAGCAAATCCTCAAAGTTCACATGCGCAAGGTGCCCTTGGGCGACGACGTGAAGCCGAGCGTCATCGCGCGTGGCACACCGGGCTTCTCCGGTGCGGACCTCGCCAACTTGGTGAACGAGGCGGCGCTGTTCGCTGCCCGTTTCAACAAGCGCGTGGTCACCATGGAAGAATTCGACCGTGCCAAAGACAAGATCATGATGGGCGCCGAGCGCAAGTCCATGGTCATGAGCGACACGGAAAAGCGCAACACCGCTTATCACGAGGCCGGTCACGCCATCGTAGGCCTCGTCGTTCCCGAGCACGACCCGGTCTACAAGGTCACCATCATTCCGCGTGGTCGTGCGCTGGGCGTCACCATGTTCCTGCCCGAGCAAGACCGGTACAGCAGCAGCAAGCGCAGCCTGGAAAGCCGTATCTCCACCCTGTTTGGTGGTCGCGTTGCCGAAGAACTCATTTTCGGTCTGGATGCAGTCACTACAGGTGCTTCCAACGACATCGAGCGCGCCACGGAGTTGGCTCGCAACATGGTCACGCGCTGGGGCTTGTCGGACCGTCTCGGCCCGCAGACCTATACGGAAGAAGAGGGCGAGGTCTTCCTCGGCCGCTCTATGAGCCAGCACAAACAGGTCTCGGACGACACCGCGCGCATCATCGACGAGGAAGTGCGTCGCCTTATCGATTCGAACTACGAACGTACCCGTAAAATCCTCACGGATAACGTCGCCAAGCTGCACAAGATGGCGGAAGCGCTTATCAAGTACGAAACCATCGACGAGCACCAGATCGCCGACATCATGGCGGGTGGTGAAGCGCGTGTTCCGGCGGGCTGGGAAGATGTCCCGCCGCCGGCTCCTCCTTCGGATGGCACGCCCACGGCAACACCGGACGTGAGTAGCCCGGCGAGCCAGCACTAGTCTCCGTGGCCCGCGGAGACTTGTTCCGCGGGGAATCGGCCCGCGGGGAGTTGGCCTGCGGCGAACGCCGCCTCGGCCTCAGCGCGCCCGTGGTCATGGGCGTGCTGAACGTTACCCCCGATTCCTTCTCGGACGGCGGTCGTCACCAAGGCGTGGCCGCTGCGCTTGCTCATGCGCGGCGCATGGTGGAGGAGGGCGCTGGCATCATCGATGTCGGCGGTGAGTCCACCCGTCCCGGAGCGGCTGCCGTTCCTGTGGAAGAGGAACTCCAGCGAGTAGTACCGGTGGTCGAAGCGCTCAGGCAAGAGCTCGATGTCATCATTTCCGTGGACACCAGCCAGCCTGCGGTCATCCGCGCGGTCACGGCGGCAGGCGCGCACCTCATCAACGACGTTCGTGGCTTGCGTTTGCCCGGCGCTTTGGAGGCGGCCGCGGCTTCCAGTGCTGCGGTTTGCCTCATGCACATGCAGGGCGAGCCGGGCACCATGCAACAGTCCCCGTACTACACGGATGTGGTTGCCGAGGTGCGCGATTGGTTGCAGGCGCGGCTCGAGGCATGCCGTGCGCTGGGTATGGCGGAAGACCGTCTGCTGGTCGACCCGGGCTTCGGTTTCGGCAAAAACCTGGATCACAATCTCCGCTTGCTAGCCGAATTGCCGGCGGCGACGCCGTCCGGAGTGCCG
>CALPVO020000061.1 GCA_943327025.2 Janthinobacterium lividum | reverse complement strand
GTGGCGGGCTCGCGGTGGAAACCGGTTTCGGCCGTGTTCGCGTGCAGGGCCACGATGGCGAAGTGAAGGCCGAGACGGGCAGTGGTGAAGTGGTGCTCGACCGCAACACTGGCCGGCAGATAGCGGACACCGGCAGCGGTGAAGTACGCGTGCTGGGCGGCAGCGGTTCGCTCAAGGCCGACACGGGCAGCGGCGATGTGTTCGTGCAGGACTTCAGCGGCGACATCGACGCCGATACCGGGAGTGGCGCCGTACGGGCGACGGGGCTCAAGGCGGTGCGCATTCTGAAGGCGGATACCGGCAGTGGCGAAGTCCAAGTGCAAGGCGAATTGTCGGGCGTCGAATCGCTGAGCATCGATACTGGTAGCGGTAGCGTCAGTGTCGTTTCCACGGGTGTGCCCTCGCTTCGACTGAAGGTGGACACCGGCAGCGGCGACATCTCGGCCAGCGGCGCCGCGCGCTTGGAAGGCGTAGAGGACCATCGCATGGTGGTGAGTGGCGCCGGTACGCACGCTGGCACCATCGACACTGGCAGCGGCAGTATCACGGTGCGCTTCGGTTTGTGAGCCGCGCCTTCGTCAAAGAGGGTGATGGCGACGAAGCGTTGCCTGACCTGCCGCTGAGTCCTCATCCGAACTACACCACGCCGGCCGGGCGCGAGGCGATGGCCGCACGTCTGCAGCACGCGCAGGCGGGCTTGTCTGCGGCCTTGGCTGACCACACGGCAGGCCGGGTACCGACGGATGGTCTGTCCGCCGCGCATTGGCGGCGCGAAGTGCGCTGGGCGGAAGCCCGGTTGGGTTCGGCTATCGTCGTGCCGCCGCCGTTGGCCAAGCCGCAGCGTGTCACTTTCGGTGTGGCGGTGGAACTGGAGGATGAAGACGGGCGAACTTGGCATTTCCGTCTGGTCGGCGAAGACGAGGCGGACGCCGAGCGTGGCGAACTGAGTTGGGTATCACCGTTAGCGAAAGCCTTGCTGGGTGCCAAGCCGGGTGATGAAGTTCCCTGGCCCCGACCGGCTGGTGTGGTGATGGCCACGGTGGTGGCGCTGCGTACCTGATAGCATCGGCACGAGTCCCCATGGGAGAGACGCGTGCTTCGCGCCGAGAGTTCACCCGGTGGTTTGCTGTTACAGCTGGAAGGCGCATGGCAGGCGCCTGCCGCCGCCAGTGCCGAGGCCGCCCTGCGGACCGTCGTGCTGCCGGCCGCCGGCACGGTCACGCTCGAGTCGCTGGCGGAAGGCCCGCTGGATTTGGCGGCGGCTTCGCTGCTGCAGGGGTTCGAGCAGCGTTGCCGCGATGCGGGCCTTGCGGTCGCTTGGCGCGGGGAACGCCCGCCGGCCTTGGGTATTGTTGACCGCTACCAGCCACTGATACCGCTCGAGGCAGGCACCGCTGGGTTGCGTACCTCGCCCGCGGTGGATGTACCCACGACAGCGCATCACCACCGTTATGCTTTGCCCGCCGAGGCGCTGGGCCGCCGTGCGCTCGAGAGTTGGCGTGGCCTGCAACAGGCCATGGTGTTGCTGGGCCGCATTGTCGTCGCCTTTGGCCGTGGCGTGGTGCAGCCGCGGCGTCTGCGTGGCACCTCCGTGGCCCGGCATGTTTACGAGACTGGGGTGCAGGCCATCCCCATCGTCGCCCTCATCGCCTTCCTCATCGCCGTCATCGTTGCCTACATCGGCGCACAGCAGCTACGCAACTTCGGTGGCGAAATCTTCGTAGTCGACCTCATCACGCTGTCCGTGTTGCGGGAACTGGGGGTCCTGCTCACGGCCATCATCGTCGCTGGCCGCTCCGGTAGTGCCTTTGCCGCGGAGTTGGGCGCCATGCGCCTCAACGAGGAAGTGGACGCACTAGAGGCGATGGGCCTGGAGCCGGTCGAGGTGTTGGTGCTACCGCGGGTGCTGGCGCTGGTCATCGCGCTGCCCTTGCTCACCATCGTGGCGGACTTCATGGGGTTGGCAGGCGGTGCGGTGTTGTCGTGGTCGCTGGTGGACATTCCCTTCAACCAGTTTCTGACGCGCATGGACGAGAGCATTGCTCCAACCACCTTCTGGGCTGGTTTGTTGAAGGCCCCGGTGTTCGCGTTGCTGATCGCCTTGGTAGGCACTTTGCGTGGCCTGCAAGTTCGGGGCTCTTCACGTGAACTCGGTCGTCTGACCACCGTGGCGGTGGTGCAAGGCATCTTCCTTGTCATCCTTGCGGACGCCTTGTTCGCAGTGTTGTATCTGGAGATCGACTTTTGAGCGGCCTGTATGCCATGGCGCCGGTCATCTCCGCGCGCGGCATCGTCAACCGCTTTGGAACCCAAGTGGTTCACAAGGGCGTAGACCTCGATGTGTACCCCGGGGAAGTGTTCGGCATCGTGGGTGGCTCGGGCAGTGGCAAGAGTGTGCTACTGCGGACGCTGCTCGGTTTGCAGCGTCCGCGTGCTGGGGAAGTCTGGATTGATGGCCGGACCGTGGTAGTTGAAGGGGACCCCTCGGCGACCGCCCCGCGCGAAGTGAAGCGGCGTTACGGTGTTACCTTTCAGCACGGGGCCTTGTTCAGTTCGCTGACGGTACGGCAAAACATTGAAGTGCCGATGATTGAGCATCTGGGGTTGTCGCCAGCCGCACGCAGACGTTTGGCCGATCTGCGGTTGGCACTGGTGGGCTTGCCCCTGGAAGCCGGTGACAAGTATCCGGCGCAGCTTTCCGGGGGTATGGTGAAGCGTGCGGCGCTAGCCCGTGCGTTGGCACTGGATCCACCATTACTGTTTCTGGATGAGCCAACTTCTGGACTGGACCCCATCGCCGCTACGGGTTTCGACCAGTTGCTGCTGGAGCTGCAGCGGCAACTGGGGCTGACGGTAGTGATGATTACGCACGACCTCGATACGCTCTTCGGTACTTGCAACCGCTTGGGCGTGCTGGTGGACGGACAGATGGTGAGTGGTACGGTAGACGAAATTCTCGCCAACCCGAACCCGTGGATACAGGAATATTTCGGTGGGCTGCGCGGTCGCGCAGCGCTCGCCGGTAGCGGCCGGCAGTGGCCGGCAGGCCTGCGCATTTCTGCGCAGGCAGGCATTGGAGGATAACCATGGACCGTGAAGCCAACTACGCTGCGGTGGGCTTGTTCGTGTTGCTGGTAGCGGCGCTCGCCGTGGCCTTCGTACTCTGGTACTCGGATACCGGCGATCGGCGCGAGTACGCCCGCTATGAGGTCTACTTCAATGGCAGCGTCAGCGGCCTCAGTGAAGGCAGCACCGTGCGCTACCTTGGCGTGAATGTCGGGCGGGTGGCGAAGATTCGTCTCGATCCGCGCAATGGCCAGCGTGTGCTGGTGCTGGTGGATATCGATTCCACCGCGCCGGTGAACCCCAAGACCATTGCGCGCCTCAGCTTTCAGGGCATCACGGGCGTGTTGTTCATCGACCTGGCCGAAGACGATGGCCGTGCGGCCATGGCGCCGGAAGTGGCTTCACAAAAACACCCGGTCATCCGTAGCGTGCAAAGCGACTTCGATGCGTTTGTCAGTGGTTTGCCAGGCCTCGTGGCACAGGCCACTGCCGTGACCATGCGGCTTAACCGCTTGCTGGCCGATGACAATCTGCGTGCGGTGAACCGCACCTTGCAGCACGTGGAGCAGGCGACTCGTACGCTGCCTGCGACGGCAGAAGAGGCCGGCGCACTCATGCGCGACCTGCGCGCTACGGCCATTGAGGTACACGCGGCTACCGAAGGCATTGCCAAGCTCGTGGCGGCGGCGGGCCCGCGTCTCGAGGATGCTTCCGCGCAGGTACAGGTGACTGCCGCGAATCTGGCCCGCACCACGGCTCGGCTCGACAAATTCCTCGCCGACCACGAAGGCGATCTGTCGCGCTTCACCGGCCAAGGTTTGGCGGAACTGGAAGCCTTGCTGCGCGAAAGTCGCGAGGCAGCGCGTGAGTTCAAGCGCTTGTCGAAGTCCTTGAACGATGATCCCTCGCGCGTGTTGTATGCGCCGGCCCCGGCCGGCCTGGAGGTGCCGCGATGAAAAAGCTGGGCGTGGGTTTGTTGGCCTTGCCGATGTTGGCCGGGTGTTTCGGGGGCTTCGATTCGCGTCAGTCAGCGCCGGATACCTTCGTGTTGGTCGCTGCGGGAAAAACAGCGGAAGCGCCGACGGTGCCTGCCTTGGCGGGAACGCTGACGGTGCGTTTGCCGCGCGTACGCGGGGGCTGGGACAACCACGAACTCCCCGTTCACCTGCCGGATGGGCGCAGCGACCGCTTGGCCGGTGCGTTGTGGACCAGCCCTGTCGATGACGGTGTGGGCGCGGTGATGGCCGATACCTTGCGTACCCGCGGCGCGTTCGCCGCGGTGCTGCGCGACACCTCCCCGTTCATGGGCAAGTGGACGCTCGAATTGGAGGTGGCGGAATTCGGTGCACGCTATACCCGCCTTGGTGAGGCGCCGCGGATAGCGGTAGTGCTGACCGGCGTACTCGGCCGCGCCAAGGATGGTGCCGTGCTCGGCACCGTGGAGGGCAAGGCGACCGTGCCTGCGACCGCAGACACCCGTACTGCTATCGCCGCGGCGTTCATTGCGGCCGTGCAGGCAGCCACGACGCAAGTGGCCGCGCAGGCTGAACAGTTGGCGGCGGCGGACCGTTAGGCCGCCGCAAGGCAGGCCCCATTCAGCCGCGGGTCAGCTCATCTCAGGCCAAGTTCAGGCCAACTTCAGGCCGAGTTCAGGCGCGCCGCGCCACCAGCGCTTCTACCTGGCGTTCGAACTCCATCAGATCCGTCATGGCGCGGCAACGCGCTGGTACTTGGCCGGCCGCAAACTGCCGCACGCCAGCACCACCAATCCACAATTCGGTGCTGGTCGGCAGCAAGCGCGCCACTTCCGCCAGTTGGCCGGTGGTGTGGGTGTTGTCCTCGCTCATCACAAAGCTGAGGGTGACCACGGCGGCGTTGGTTTTCTCGCCGAGCAGCGCGATGTCTGCCGCCGGCAGGTCGGGCCCGAGGTACAGGCAACGTAGTCCGCGGCTGGCTGCAATGAGCGCGCACATCAGAATGCCCAATTCGTGGCGCTCATCGCTCACAGTCGTCAGCACCATGAGGGGCCCGGTAGAGATACGGTTGTAGGTGTCCAGCACGCTGGCTACTTGCTTGCGGATGGCCGCGGTGACCAACCGCTCCTGCGCAATGGTGAAGCGCCCCGAGTGCCAACGTTCGCCGACCTCGCGCATCAGCGGCGACAGCACTTCATTCACGACTTCGCTGATGGGAAGTAAAGCCAGCGCCATCGACAGGCTTTGGTCGCACTCGTCCGGCTTGTAGTGGGTGGCGGCGGCCAGAATTTGGTCGGCGAAACCCTGCGAGGCGTTGGCCTTGGCGCCCTTCAGGCCGGGTTCTTGCAGCAGGCGGTTTAGTTCCTCGTCCGAAAGGCGCGACAACTTGCTGATGGGGTGGCCGCGCTCGGTGGCCTCCCGCAGTTTGCGCAAGCGGATGACGTCTTCCGGCCGGTAAGAACGACGACTGTTGGCATCACGCTGGGGCTCGACAATGCCGTAGCGCCGCTCCCACGCACGGAGCGTTTCGATGGACAGGCCAGTGGCTTGGGAGACGGCCTTGATGGAGTACATGGTTTATACGGCCTGAGGGACAATGGACTCTATTGTTGTCTATGTCCTGTCCAGTAGCAAGTTGTACAGATACTTGACAGCAATATAGACCGTGTCTAAACTCTCCCCTGTCGAGTTTTTCAGTCTGTTTGACGAGTGACCCCGCCTGAAGGCGGGCCCTTCCCCGGGCCCGCCTTTTTTTATGCGGCGTTTTGCGCGTTTTCCAGCTGTTCCGAAGCTTCCAGCCAAGCTTCTTCCAGGCGCGCCAATTGCTGTTTCGCGGCAGCCTGCTCGGCCAGCAACCGGGTGAGGTCCGCCTTGCGGGCTGGCAGGTAGAGGGTTTCGTCCGTCAGGCTGGTTTCCAGTTTCGCCACCACTGCGGCAGCCTTGTCCAGCCCTTGTTCAGCTTTGGTGACTGCCTGACGTAGCGGCGCCAGTGCCTGCCGACGTTCCGCCTCGGCCCGTTTGCGGGCCTGGCGCTGTTCGGCGGTTTCGCTGCCACTGGCAGAGTCGCGAGCAGGCTCGCTCCCACCCTCATCCGCATCACTATCCTTGCCGGGGCCGGTTTGTGCGCGACTCGACAGCCAGTTGGCGTAGTCATCGAGGTCGCCATCAAAGGGCACAGCGCGGCCGCTGTCTACCAGCCACAGGGTGTCCGTTACCAGTCGCAGCAAGTGTCGGTCGTGCGACACCACCACCATGGCACCCTCGAAATCCTGCAGCGCCATGGCCAGTGCGTGGCGCATTTCGAGGTCGAGGTGGTTAGTCGGTTCGTCGAGCAGCAGCAGGTTGGGGCGATGCGAAACCAGCAAGGCCAGCGCGAGCCGTGCCTTTTCGCCACCGGAGAAGGGTTCTACGGCCTCGAATACCCGGTCGCCCTGGAACCCGAAGGTGCCAAGGAAAGTGCGTTGCGCTTCATCGGTGTCTTGGGCCAGCGCGGGACCGCCGCGGCGCTTGATATGCCACAGCGGGTTCTGGCTGCCATCCAGCATCTCGAGCGTGTGCTGCGCGAAGTAACCGATGACCGTGTCTTGCGCGGTGCGCCTGCGCCCAGCGAGCAATTCCTGTGCACCGGCCAGTACGCGCGTCAGCGTGCTCTTGCCGGCGCCGTTGCGGCCTAGCAGCCCGACACGGTCGCCAGGCGCCAAACTCATGGTCGCGCCACCGACGACGATGCGCTCCCCATAGCCGGCGTCTGCCTTTTCTATCGTCAGCAGGGGCCGGGGCAGTTTGGTGGGCGTACGGAAGCTGAAGCTGAACTCGCTGTCCACATGCGCCGGGGCAATGCGTTGCATGCGCTCCAGCATCTTCACGCGGCTTTGTGCTTGCCGTGCCTTGGTGGCCTGCGCCTTGAACCGGGAGATGTAGCTCTCCAAGTGCTTCACCTGACGCTGCTGTCGCTCGTAAAGCGACTGCTGCTGCGCCAACTGCGCAGCCCGCTGGTCTTCGAAGCCCGAGTAATTGCCGCTGTAGGCCGTGACACGGCCGTGTTCGAGACTGAGGATGCGGTTGGCTACGCGGTCGAGGAACTCGCGGTCATGCGCGATGACCAGCAATGTGCCCGTGTACGCCAGTAACCAGGTTTCGAGCCACAGCACTGCGTCGAGGTCGAGATGGTTGGTGGGCTCGTCCAGCAGCAGGATGTCTGAAGGACACATGAGCGCCTGCGCCAATGCCAACCGTACGCGCCAACCGCCCGAAAAAGCATCGACGGGGCGGGTTTGGTCTTCGGGGGTGAATCCTAGCCCGGCCATGAGCGTGGCGGCGCGACTGCGCGCCGTCCAGCCACCGGCGGCATCGAACTGCGCGTGCGCGGTGCCGATGCGGGCGCCATCTCCACTGCTTTCGGCGGCCGCCACCTCGCGCTCGGCGGCGCGCATGGGGGCGTCCCCGTCCATGACGAATTCCACGGCCGCGCGGGTGTCGGGCGGCACTTCCTGCGCCACGCTCGCGAGCACTTGGCTGGCTGGTCGTTGCACATCGCCGGCGTCCACATGCAGTTCGCCGGTAACCAAGGCAAACAGGCTCGACTTGCCCGCGCCATTGGCGCCGACAATGCCGGCGCGGTCGCCACGGAACAGGCTGAAGCTGGCGTCCTCGAAGAGGGCGCGCGTGCCGCGGCGGAGGGTGACTTGACGGAAGTGGATCATGCGGCGCGCAGTCTAGCAGCGCCGACGCTTCGCGCCAGCGTAGGCTGGCAGTGAAGTTCAGCCGAAGTGCTCCGCCAGCACCGGCGTCCCGCGCGCTTGTTCCACCAGCAGCGCCAGCAGGGCTTCGCCGCTCATCGGTTCGCCGAGTAGCATGCCCTGCGCGTAATCGCAGCCCAGTTCGCGCAGCAGCGCCAGTTGCGCGGCCGTTTCCACGCCTTCAGCTACGACATCGAGCTTCAGGTTACGGCCCATC
This sequence comes from Janthinobacterium lividum, assembly GCA_943327025.2. Taxonomy (GTDB): domain Bacteria; phylum Pseudomonadota; class Gammaproteobacteria; order Steroidobacterales; family Steroidobacteraceae; genus CAIOHZ01. Next base: position 2,199 of record CALPVO020000061.1, on the reverse strand, counting down.
TCGATCATGGTGCGAACCAGCGCCGCATCGTCCGGCGTTCCCACCGCGTTGGCGACGAAACTCTGGTCGATTTTCAAAGTGCCTACCGGTAACTGCTGCAGCGTCGACAGAGAACTGTAGCCGGTACCGAAGTCATCGATAGACAAGTGGATGCCGAGCGCATAAAGCTCGTCCAGCAGTTTTACGGTCCGCTTGGCGTCCGTCATGAGGGTGGTTTCCGTCACCTCGAGTTCGAAGCAGGAAGGCGATACACCGGCTTCCCGGAACACGGACTGGCAGCGCGTGATGAAACTGGCCTGACGTAACTGCTTTAGGGAGAGATTGATGGAGACTCGGCCTGGATCGCTCACGGCCTTTTGCCATTGCGCGTATTCCTGGCAAACGCGACGCAGGACCCACTCGCCGATGGCGAGGATTAGGTTGCTTTCCTCAGCGATGGGAATGAAGTGTGCCGGGGAGATGTCACCATGCCCAGGCAGGCGCCAACGCAACAGGGCTTCGGCGCCGACAATGCGACCGCTCCGCAGGTCCACCTTGGGCTGGTAAAGCATGACGAACTCGTCGCGGTCTAGCGAGCGGCGTAACTTGCTCTTGAGCATGAGCCGTTCTACCGCCGCGTTATTCATCTCCGGCGTGTAGAACGTGAAGGTGCCGCCGCCGTTTTGCTTGGCGTGGTACATGGCGGCATCGGCGTTGCGCACCAAGTCGACGACGTTCTCGGCGTCGCGCGGGGCAAGGGAAATACCCAGGCTGGCGGACAGATAGATTTCGTTGCCCTGCAGCCAGAAAGCGCCACTGATGCCGTCCAGCAATTGGCGACCAATGGGAATGACGACCTCGCGAGTATCCGCGGCCGGGAGACCTTCCACAAAGATGGCGAACTCGTCACCTGCCAAACGGCCCAGGGCGGCGTCCTTCGGCAGAAGTCGCTGCAAGCGCTCCGTCAACACTTCTAGCGTACGGTCACCGGCGGCATGGCCGAAGGTGTCGTTCACTTCCTTGAAGCGATCGAGGTCGATATAAAACAGGGCGACCGCGCGGCCTTGGCGCAGATTGCGGGCCAATGCCTGCTGCAGCAAATGCTGGAACTGCATGCGGTTGGGAATCTTCGTGAGCGTGTCGTAGCGCGCGAGATAACGGATGCGGCGTTCGGCGCGCTTGCGCTCCGTGATATTGCGCAGTACGAATACATAGCCGCGGAATTGGGCATCGTCGCCGCTGAGCGTGCTGCCATTGATGGACACCGGGATGGACTGCCCACCATGGGTTTCCACGACGGTTTCACCGAGTTCATTGACAGTCGCCAAGTTAAAGGTGGCTCGGTCTGCCTCACCGATGATGGCCCGCAGTTCGCGGCCCACCAACTCGAATTCTGCCCAGCCGAGCAGTTTTTCCGTCGCCTCGTTGGTGCGACGAATGATGCCTTCGGGAGTCGTCACCAGCACCGCGTCCGGCATGCTGTTCAGCACCGAGTCCAGATAGTTGCGGCTGATGGTGGTCACCTTCAGGCGCTGGCGCAGGTAATCCACGCTTTCGGCGAGGTCACCAATCTCGTCGCCACTGTGGCGGATTATCGGGGCTTCATAGTCGCCACCGGCCAAGCGGCGGGTGGCTGAACGAATTTCCAGCACCCAGTGCCGCACGCGGTAGCCCAGCCAGCCCGACATGGCGAGCGCTACGACCATGACCAGCACACTGAACCAGCCGATAACGACCAAGTGGCCGTAGCGGTCTCGTTCAGCGCGTTCGAGGATGAGTTGATGCACTCGGGCCCGGACGTTGTTGATATGTTCCCGGGTGTAGGTCACCACCAACGTGCCGTTTGGGCTGCCGTCTTTGCTAGGCAGCCCTATGTCGAAGTGGCTCGACAACGCCGGCGAAGGGTTTCCTTGGCCGCGAACCTGCTGAACCAGCGTGCCGTCTTTGGCGAACCATTCCACCTTCACCAGTTCCGGGTGCCCGTTCACGAGCCCATTCATCAGGCCGCTCATGACGCTAGGCGACTGGGTGGCGCCGGCGGTTGCCGAGCGGGCGACAGACTGCGCTATGGCTACCTGATGCGTGCGCTGTGCTTCCAGCATGAAGCGCTGGGTGCTGGTTTCCAGGACGTCTTCGAGCCGCTCCACTTGGGCGGTATGTTCCAGCAACAGGGAACCGGCCAGCGCGCCACAGATGGCAAGCCCTGCTATCGCGCCCCCG
>CALPVO020000060.1 GCA_943327025.2 Janthinobacterium lividum | reverse complement strand
TCGACCCCATCTATGCCGAGTTCGAGGGCGATGAGCACGTGTACCTCAAGTACATCGAAATGTCGCGGCTCGGCGAGCGCCCAAGCAGTCGCGATGCTGCCAACCCCGTGTTCCTGGCGCTGGCCGGCGAGCAGGGCTACCCGCATGAAGGCCGCATGGTGTTCGTCGACAACCAACTCGACCCGCACACCGGCACCATCCGCGCGCGCGCCGTCTTCTCGAATAAAGACCGGCGGTTCACGCCGGGGCTATTCGCCCGCCTGAAGCTGATCGGCAGTGGGCGCCATATGGCGGTACTGGTCGACGACCAAGCAATCGGCACCGACCAGAGTCAGAAGTTCGTGCTCGTGGTCGGCAAGGACGGCAAGGCTGCCTATCGCGTGGTGAAACCCGGCAGGCTGGTGAATGGAATGCGCACCATCACGGAAGGGCTTGCCGCCGGCGAAGTCATCGTGGTGAACGGCTTGCAACGGCTCCGCCCTGGCATGCCGCTGGTCCCAGTGACCGTGGCGATGGACCGTAACGTTCAGGCCACCGAGACTCTGCCCTTGTACGACCCCGAGACCGGCCGCAAGGTCCGCGCGACGGAGCGCTGACCCATGCGCTTCGCCCGACACTTCATCGACCGGCCCGTGCTGGCCGGGGTGCTCTCTCTGGCCATCTTGCTGACTGGCTTGGTGTCGATGCGCCTGCTGCCGGTCGCCATGTTCCCGGAGGTGGTTCCACCCACCATCGTGGTTACCGCGAGTTACCCCGGTGCCAACCCGAAAGTGGTCGCCGAAACCGTGGCTTCGCCACTGGAACAAGAGATCAACGGCATCGAGGGCGTGCTCTACATGTCCTCGAGTTCCGGCTCCGACGGCTCGCTGCAGTTGGGCGTTACCTTCGAGATCGGCACGGACGTCGACAAAGCGCAAATGCTGGTGCAGAACCGCGTATCGCAAGCTTTGCCGCGGTTGCCCGAAGAAGTGCGTGCCTTGGGGGTGGCCACCACCAAGAGTTCACCCGACCTGCTGATGGTGGTGCATCTCGTCTCCGACGAGCGCTACGACCCCACCTACCTGCGCAACCTCGGGTTGCTGCAGGTGCGCGACCGCCTCTTGCGCTTGCCTGGCGTCGGACAGGTGGCCCTGAACGGCGGCGGCGACTATGCCATGCGCATCTGGCTGGACCCACAGCAGGTAGCCGCCCGCGGCTTGACCGCCGGCGATGTGGTACGCGCCATCCGCGAACAGAATCTGCAGGTGGCCGCCGGCACCGTGGGCGCTTCACCAGCCGTAGCCGGCACCGCCTTCCAGTTGACCGTCACCGCTGGTGGTCGTTTGAAGACGCCCGAGGAATTCGGCGCCATCGTGGTGAAGGCCAACCCTGAAGGTGGCATCACCCGCTTGTCCGACATCGGACGGGTGGAGTTGGGTGCAGGCTCGTACTTGGTGCGTAGTGGCCTCGACAACCATCCGGCGGTCGCAGTGGCCATCAATCAGGCTCCCGGCGCCAATGCTCTGGCGCTGGCTGCCGCTGTACGCGCCGAAATGGCCGACATCGCGAAGAACTTCCCGGAGGGCGTGCACTACGAAGTGCCCTATGACCCAACCGAGTTCGTAAAGGAGTCGATCGAGGCCGTAGTCCACACGCTCCTCGAGGCGACCCTGCTGGTGGTCATCGTGGTGGTGCTGTTCCTGCAGAGCTGGCGCGCCTCGATCATTCCGTTGTTGGCAGTACCAGTCTCGATCATCGGCACCATGGGTGCATTGCTGGCCTTCGGCTTCTCCATCAATACACTCAGCCTGTTCGGCTTGGTGCTGTCCATCGGTATCGTGGTCGACGATGCCATCGTGGTGGTCGAGAATGTGGAGCGCAATATCGCTGCAGGCTTCTCCCCGCGCGAGGCCACAGTGCGGGCCATGGACGAAGTGACCGGGCCCATCATCGCCATCGCACTCGTCCTGTGCGCAGTATTCATTCCCATCGCCTTCATCCCCGGTCTCACCGGACGCTTCTACCAGCAGTTCGCGCTCACCATTGCCGCCTCCACCATCATCTCGGCTTTCAACTCACTCACCTTGAGCCCGGCGCTATCCGCGGCCTTGCTGCGCCCGCATGGCGCGCCGCCGGACCGCGTCTCGGCGTGGCTGGAAAAATACTGTGGCCGCTTTTTCGCGCGCTTCAACCGCGGCTTCGCACGGTCCGGTGAGCGCTACGAAGCAGCGGTCAAAGGCACGCTTCCACGCAAGGGCCGGATGCTGGCCATCTATGGCGTACTGGTGGTGCTAGGCGCCTTAGTGTTCCGTCAGGTTCCACCGGGCTTCGTGCCCTCCCTCGACGTCGGCAGCATCATCACTTACGTCCAGATGCCCGACGCCGCCACCATCGACCGCACCGAAAAAGTAACTCATCAAGTTGGTGATCTATTGCTTGCGGACCCTAACGTCGAGCATGTCATTCAGTTCACCGGAATTTCCGTGAAGGGGTTCGCGCCCAACCCTTCATCGGCCATGATGTTCGTACGTCTGAAGCCCTACCCGGAACGTACCGGCAAAGAACTCACGGCACAGACCATGGTGCCGCGCCTGCAAAAACTGCTCGCGCCCATCAAGGAAGCCCGGGTGGGTGTGGTGGAGTTCCCGCCCGTCCGCGGTCTTGGCCTGCTAGGCGGTGTCTCCATTCAAATCGAAGACCGCGCCGGCCTCGGCTATGACGCCTTGTTTGCCGCTACGCAAACAGCTGTCGCCAAAGCGGCGCAAACCCCCGGGCTTGCCGGCGGCTTCAGTTCCTACAGCGTCAACGTCCCACAACTGCGTGTCGAGGTGGACCGGACACGCGCCAAGGAGCAAGGGCTGCAGCTGAACGACGTCTACCAGACGTTACAGGTTTATCTGGGCTCGCTGTATGTGAATGACCTCAACCTGTTCGGGCGAACCTACCGCGTCATAGTGCAGGCCGATGCGCCGTATCGTTCGCGCGCCGAGGATATCCGCTTACTGCAAACCCGAAATAACCGCGGGGAAATGGTGCCTTTGGCCAGCGTCATTGAGGTCACGCCCTCCAACGGCCCGGACCGCGTTTACCACTACAACGGCTTCCTCGCCGCAGACCTCAACGTGGCCGGCTTGCCCGGTGTCGCCAGTGGCGATGCCTTGGCGGCTACCGAAAAAATCCTGCGCGACACGCTACCGAACGGACTCACCTACGAGTTCAGCGACCTCACTTTGCAGGAAAAGCTGGCCGGCAACAGCGCGCTGATAGTTTTTCCGCTGTGTGTGGTGCTGGTGTTCCTCGTGCTGGCGGCGCTTTACGAAAGCTGGACGCTGCCACTGGCCGTGGTGCTGATTGTGCCGCTGTGCATCCTCGCTGCCCTTACCGGTGTTTGGTTGACGGGAGGCGACAACAACATCTTCACGCAAGTGGCGCTGTTCGTCTTGGTCGGCTTGGCCTGCAAGAACGCCATTCTCATCGTCGAATTCGCCAAGCTGCGGCAGGACCACGGGCTTACTGCCCGCGAAGCGGCGCTCGAAGCTTGTCGTCTGCGCTTACGCCCCATTCTCATGACCTCCATCGCGTTCATCGCCGGTGTCGTGCCTCTGGTATTTGCCACCGGCGCCGGCGCCGAGATGCGCCATGCCATCGGCATCTCGGTCTTCTTCGGCATGCTTGGCGTTACCGCCTTCGGTCTGTTGCTGACACCGTCGCTGTTCGTGATGGTTCAGGAGGCTACTGCCCGCTGGCAGCATCCACGAGCCAGCGCGCACCCGGAGATTCCGCATGACGCCAGTCAAGACTCGCGTCAAGATGAGCAGAGGTTGCCATGAAGCCGCAACTCATCACCGCAGGCGGGAAAGTCAGCCACGCCGTGGGCGCAATACTCTGCGCGGCTTTGCTGAATGGTTGCGCCACCTGGTGGCCATCACAACCGACGGCGTCATCCACACCAACCGTGCCCACCACGTTCAGCACGCATGGCCCGACAGTCACCAGCGAAGCGCCCTTACCAGCCTTCTGGTCGTCCTTTGGCGACCCGGTCCTGCCGGAACTCGTCAGCACCGCGTGGCGACAGAACCGCGACCTCGGCCTGACGCTCACCCGCCTGCGGGAAGCGCAGGGGCTACGGCATGAGCAGGCTTTTGATTTCCTGCCGACGGTACGGGCCAGTGCCGGGCGTGCCGCCCAGCAAACCGCGCTGGTAGATGCACCAACGCTGAGCAACGCTGCTCGCGAGCGCACGGTTTATCAAGCCAGCTTCGATGCGCGTTGGGAACTGGACTTGTTCGGCCGTGTGCGCGGTGCCAATGGTGCACGCGCTGCCGACCTGCGCGCTGCCCGTGCCGACCTCGATGCGGTGCGTGTGTCGTTGGCTGCGGAAGTCGCCAGACAGTGGTTCGAATTCCGTGGCGCGACGGAGCGTTTGGCCGTCGCCAAGCGCAATGCCCAGACACAAGCCGCTGCCCTGCAGTTGGTGAGCGAACGCCTGGCGGCCGGTCGCGGTTCAGGTTTGGATGTGGCTCGCTCGCGAGCCCAACTGGCCACGACGCAAGCAGCCGTTCCCGCACTGGAACTGCAAACCGCGCGCGCGCGTTTGCGACTGGCCGTGCTGCTCGGTGAACCGCCCAACAGCCAGACGCTCGCCCGCTTGACTGCCGGCGACCTCGTCGCCGCGCAGGTGCCGCAATTCCTCCCGACCGGCTCGCCTAGCGACTGGCTGCGGCGCCGTCCGGATATCCGCAGTGCCGAGGCCAAGCTCACCGCCGCCACGCGCCGGCGTGGCATAGCGGTCGCGGATCTCTTTCCCGTAGTGAGTTTTGGTGGCGTATTCGCCTGGCGTGCCGAACGGCGCAGCGAGGTCGGCGAACCCAATAGCGACAGCTACCAGTGGGGCCCTTCTCTCACCTGGCCGGCCTTGGATTTGGGGCGAACGTGGGCACGTTTGAAGCAAGCCGATGCTCGCGCTGAAGGCGCTGCGCTGCAATACCAGCAAACCATACTGCTGGCGCTGGAAGAAACCGAGGCCTCGCTAACCGCCTTCGACCGACTAGGCGCACGCCAACGATTGCTGGGAGAGGCGGCTATCGCCAGTGGCGATGCTGCGCAACTGGCAACGCTGCGGTTTGAAGAGGGCTACAGCGATTTTCTCAGCGTGCTGGATGCGCAGCGCACGCAGTGGGAAGCCGAAGACCGCGCAGCCCAAGGGCATACGGAAGCGTTGCAATCGGCAGTGGCCGCCTACAAGGCGCTAGGTGCCGGCTGGGAAGCCGCTGCCGCGACTCCGTTCGCTCCGCCGCGCTAAAGACGTGGCCGGTGCCAGACACCGGCCAACACACCTAGAGTCGCCAGCAACAACACCGCCCAGTCCCCACCCAGCCACGCATACGGTGTCAGACCCGTGTAGGGCACCACCTCACCGCGCAGCACCACGGGCCGGAACTGCGGCGCACGCGCGAGCACCTGCCCCTTGGGCCCGACGATGACGCTGATGCCATTGCTCGTGGCGCGGACCAGATAGCGACCGGCTTCGATGGCGCGCATGCGGGAGATCTGCAAATGCTGATGCGACGCGCTGGAATCGCCATACCAGGCGTTGTTCGTCACGTTCACCAACAGCTTGGCCTGCGTGAGTGGCGCCAACTGATCACTGCCATAGGCATCTTCGTAGCAGATGGTTGCCGCCAACGGCAGGCCCTGCGCCACTGGCACGGGCTGCCCCTCTTTCCCAGGCTGCAAATCCACGAAGGCGAGGCTGGACAAACGCATCCATTCGCGCACTTTGGCAGGCACCGGGAAATACTCGCCAAAGGGCACGAGGTGCCGCTTGAAGTACCACTGTGGCGCGCGCTGCGTATCCAACACCAGCAAGCCATTGCGAACACTGCCACTTTGCAGGTCGTAGCTCAGCAGGCCCATCAGCAATGTCGAGCCCTGACTACTGGCAGCACTCCACTGCTCGCGCAAGAAGGGTGTGGCTTCTTCCGCCAGTACTGGCAGCGCTGCTTCCGGCCAGACCACCAGAGGCGTGCCCCACACTGGCTTGGACAAGTCGCGGTATAGCGCGAACGTGGCGTCGCGTTGCGCCGGCGACCATTTGAGGTCTTGCGGCACCGCTCCCTGAACAATGGCCACTCCCAGCGGCTTGCCGTCGGGGTGAGTCCATGGCACCGCCACCAGAACACCACCGAGGCCAACGACCCCAACGAGCAAACCCACCGGCCAACGCCAATGATGTTGATCCGCGCGCAACAAAGCCGCCATGGCACCAGCACAAACCGCTGTGGCCAAGGTCACTAGATACACGCCCCCCACGGGTGCATAACCGGCCAGCCAAGTGTCCACTTGGGTATAACCCAGCGTCAGCCACGGGAAACCGGTGAACGCACGGCTACGCGCCCATTCCACCAGCACCCAGCCCCCGGGTAGCACCACGAGCCAGCGCAAACGGCCCGGGTGGGAAAACCAGCGGCACGTCACGTAGCCCAGCAGCGCATACCAAGCGGACATGAGCGCCACGAGCCCAGCCATGAGGAACAAGGCCAAGGCCACCGGCGCGTGACCGAAACCGTGAATGGCCGTAAACAGCCAGTAGGTACCGCCACCGAACAAGCCGACACCGAACGCGAAACCGGTGCGAGCCCCCATGGCGGGTGTGCCTTCGTCCAGCAACAAGAACAGGCCGGCCAGCGCCAGCACGCCCACCGGGAACCAACCCAATGGCGGAAAGGCCGTCACCTGCAACAAGCCGAGCAGGCAGGCCGTCACGGCGGGCCAACGGCGGGCCACGGACAACCTACCGTGTATCCACGCGACCGACCTGCTCGCTGCCACGGGGGTCAGGCCTCGCTACCCGGCAAAGGCGGTTCATGACCGGCGTTATCGGTAGCGCCGCGCTCGGCGGGCAACCGCACCTCTTCCGGCGTTACCACGCGCAGCAACTCAATACGACGTCGTGCCACGCGCAGCACCCGGAATTCGAGTCCATCGAGCACTGTCTGATCGCCACGGCGTGGCACACGACCAAACGCATGGGCTACATAGCCGCCAATGGTGTCGAATTCATCCTCGGGCACGGCAAGACCAAATGCCTCATTGAATTCTTCGATACGCGTGAGTGCGTTCACGGTGAAATTGCAAGAGGACTCACGCCGAATCTGCGTGGCTTCTTCAACGTCATACTCGTCATCGATGTCACCGATGATCTGCTCTATCACATCTTCGATGGTGACCAGGCCTGCCACGCCGCCATACTCGTCCACCACGATAGCCATGTGGTTGCGACTGGCGCGAAATTCGCGCAGCAGAATATTCAAACGCTTGCTTTCGGGCACCAGCACAGCCGGTCGCAACAGGCGCAGCATGTCGAAGTTCGTCTCGTTGCCAACATAGCGCAGCAGGTCTTTCGCCAACAGAATGCCGACGACCTCATCGCGGTCGTCGCCGATGACCGGAAAGCGCGAGTGACCGGACTCGACCACCAGCGGAATGATGTCGCGGAGGGGCGCGTCGCGCTCCACCACCACGATGGCTGAACGGGGCACCATGATGTCCCGGACTTGCTGATCCGCCACCGCCATGACGCCCTCAACCATCGCGGCTGCCTCGGCGTCTATGAGGCCCGTCTCACCGGCTGCGCGTAGGTCCGCCAGCAGGTCTTCACGGTCGCGTGGTTCTCCCGACACCGCATGCAGAACGCGCGACAACCAGCCGCCTCGTCCTTCGCGCCGCGGTGTCGGTCTGGGTTCCGGGACGTCGCCGTCATTAGTCATGGGTCAACCTCGAACTGGAAGGGGAAAGCTGGAATTCATTCTTGCTCGGCCGCATACGGGTCGGGAAAACCCAAACCGCCGAGGATGCGCCGCTCGAGACGCTCCATGCGGACCGCCTCGGCATCCTGCTCGTGATCCTGCCCGAGCAAGTGCAGTACGCCGTGGACCACCATGTGCGCCCAGTGCGCGGACTGCGTCTTGCCCTGCTCCAAGGCCTCCGCAGCCACGACCGGCGCGCAGATGACGAGGTCCCCCAAGGGACGAGGTCGGACGACAGAAGGCAATCCTTCCACCGGGAAGGACAACACGTTCGTAGCGTAATCTTTGCCGCGCCAATGCGCGTTCAATCGACGCGACTCCCGCTTGCCGACAATGCGGATCGCCAGTTCTGCGTGGCGCCCTCTAGCCCCTGCCGCTACCGCAGCCCAAAGTGCCAGGCGCTTTGCGGAGGGAGCCCAGGGTCGCCGGTCGGCAACCACCACTTCCACCTGCAAGTCAGGCACTGCGGGCCGCTGGCGACTTCGCGGATTCACGGGGCAGGGCCTCCGCCTTCACCGCGCGGCGCATGACGTTCATCGCCCACTGCGTTCATGCGCGAGTCCGGATGTTGCTGCCCGCCCGTATCGGAAGATTCGTAGGCCTGAACGATACGCTGCACCAAGGGATGGCGCACCACGTCGCGACTACGGAAGAACGTGAAGGCCACACCATTCACGCCCGGCAGAATGTCGATGACATGCCGCAGGCCGGAGGGGCGATTGGAAGGCAAGTCGATCTGCGTCACGTCGCCCGTCACCACGGCCTTGGAGCCGAAGCCGATGCGGGTGAGGAACATCTTCATTTGTTCGATGGTGGTGTTCTGCGCTTCGTCGAGGATGACGAACGCATCATTGAGAGTACGCCCGCGCATGAAGGCCAGGGGCGCAATCTCGATGACGTTGCGCTCGATCAATTTCGCCACCTTATCGAAGCCGACCATCTCGTAGAGCGCGTCATACATGGGGCGCAAGTACGGGTCCACCTTTTGGGTGAGGTCACCGGGCAAAAACCCGAGACGCTCGCCAGCTTCTACGGCCGGGCGCACGAGAACAATGCGGCGAACCCGGTCTGTCTGCAGCGCCTCGACCGCACAAGCCACGGCCAGGTAAGTCTTGCCCGTCCCCGCAGGCCCAATGCCGAAAGTGAGATCGTGCCGACGGACCTGACGCAGATACTGCACCTGGTTGGCACCACGGCCGCGGATTTGACCGCGCAGCGTCTGCACCTTCACCTCGTCCGTGCCACCGGCGCTCGCTTCTACCAACGCCAGATGCACGTCCTCAGGACGCAGACCACTGCCGGCGCGCTCATAGAGCGCCCGCAGGACATCGCAGCCCATCTCGGCCGCAGCACCAACGACGTTGAAGGTATCGCCTTGCCGACGAATCTCGAGCCCCAAGCGCTCTTCGACCAAGCGCAAGTTACCGTCGAGCGGGCCGCAGACATGCGCGAGCCGCGCGTTGTCGGCATTCTCGACGGTGAGATTCAAAGCCGGCACGGCACTCATGCGGTCACCAAGCGGCCACGCAGGCTGTTGCGCATGACTTCCGTGATCACCACGTCCACGAACTGCCCGAGGAGTTCGGCGGGCGCCTGAAAGTTCACCCAGCGCATGTTTTCCGTGCGTCCTGCGAGCATGCCCTCACCTTTCTTGGCGGGGCGTTCCACCAATACACGCTGCGTGGTACCGACCATCGCCAGCGAGATGTTCTGTGCGTTTTCGTTGAGCAGCGCTTGCAGCCGCAGCAGACGCTCGTGCTTCACTTCCGCGGGCACATCGTCCGCCAAGGAGGCCGCAGGCGTTCCCGGGCGGCGGCTGTAGATAAAGCTGAAGCTCTGGTCGATACCCACGTCGCGCACCAGTTGCAGCGTCGCTGCAAAGTCGCGTTCCGTCTCGCCGGGGAAACCCACGATGAAGTCGGAACTGAGACAGATATCCGGCCGTGCGGCACGCAGCTTGCGCACCTTCGCCTTGAACTCCAGCGCCGTATACCCGCGCTTCATGGCGGCCAGCACCCGGTCCGAGCCGGACTGCACAGGAAGGTGCAGGAAATTCGCCAATTGCGGAATGCGCGCGTAAGCCTCCGCCAAGCGGTCGGTGAATTCCAGCGGATGCGATGTCGTGAAGCGTATGCGGCCGACACCTGGCAGCGCAGCCACTGCTTCGATGAGCAGTGCCAAGTCCGCTTCGCCGCCGTCGTCCATTTCCCCACGGTAGGCGTTCACGTTTTGACCGAGCAAGTGAATTTCGCGCACGCCCTGAGCAGCAAGCCCGCGCACTTCCACCATCACCTGCTCGAAGGGGCGACTGACTTCTTCGCCACGCGTGTAAGGCACCACGCAGAAACTGCAGTATTTGCTGCAGCCTTCCATGATGGAGACGTAGGCCGTCGCGCCTTCCGCCCGGGGCGGCGGCAACGCATCGAATTTCTCGATTTCGGGAAAGGAGATGTCGACCTGCGGACGAGAC
>CALPVO020000059.1 GCA_943327025.2 Janthinobacterium lividum | reverse complement strand
TCGTCCTCGGCGGCAGCCACCGCTGCCGGCGTAGTCACGACGATAGGTGCAGCCACGACGGCTTCGACTACCGCTGCGACTACGGGTGCTACTTCTGCTATCACTTCCGGAACAACCACGGGTGCCGGTTCGGCAACCGCAGTCGCAACCGGCTCTTCAACCGCAGCGACTACCGGAGCAGGAGCCGCGACCGGTGCCGCGGCGGGCTTCGCAGCCGGTGCCGGGTCACGACGGCCTTCGCGGGCCTGCTCGGCCTGGTACGAAGCCCAAGCGCGGTCTTCCTCTTCCTGACGGCGGCGGATTTCCGCTTCCGTCAGCACGGGGAAGGCACCCGACTCACCGATATCCGGCACATCGGCGCCGAACTCGCTGCCGCCAGCAGCAGCAGCCGGAGCGGCTGCGCCACCTTCGGCAGGTGCGTTGCCTGGGGCGTCATCCGGACGGTTGCGACCACCGCGGCCACGACGACGACCACGACGACGACGGCCACTGCCATCACCACCGTCCTGCCCGGCACCTTCCGGTGCGCCGGCATTCAGCTGGTCGTCAGCTTCTTCAGCGTTGCCGGCTTCGCCGTTGGCGGCGGGGGCTACCGGTGCGGACGGGGCGGCTGGGCGCGGCTGCTGCGGACCACGGCCGTCTTGCGGACGCGGTTCACGCGGGGGGCGGTCGCCACGAGGGCGGTTGCCGTCACGTTGGCCGTCACGGCCTTCGTTGCGTTGACCATCGCGCGGGGCATCCTTCGGCGCGCCTTCCGGACGCGCGTCGTTACGCGGCTCGCGCTTGCTGTCACTGCGACCTTCGTTGCGGCCCTCGTTACGTGCATCGCGCTGCGGAGCACCGTCTCGGCCGCCGCGTCCATCGCGGCCATCACGACGCGGCTGATCGCGGTCGCCACCTTGGTCGTTGCGGTCACGGTCGCCACGCTCGCGGTCGCCGCGGCCACGGCCATCGCGGCCATCACGTCCATCACGGCGTGCGTGACGGTCGTTACCGCCGCGGCCATAACGGTCACGTCCACCACGGCCATCCGGGCGGTCGCCACGGCCATCGCGGCCATCACGACTATCACCGGACTTTTCCTTAGGTGCACCCGATTCACCGAAGAGCCATTCCCAGATACGGCGGAAGATACCCTTGCGCGGGCCCGCCACCACGGGCGCGGGCGCCGGGGCAGGAGTGGGCTCGGGGCGCGGCGCGTGCGCTGGGGCCGGTTCCGTCGGCATCAGCGGCGTCACCGCCGGCTGCTGGTGTTCCAGCAACTGCTTCTTGGCGCGCTCGGTGGCCACTTCCAGTTCCACCACTTCGCGGCGCCCCATTTCATGGCTGCGCAGCGTGTTTTCCTGCAAACCCATCTCGTCGTCGCGCACGCGACGCAGGATGTAGTTCGGGGTATCTAGGGTGGGGTTCGGCACCAGAATGATGCCGACGCCCGACCGCTCTTCCACAGCACGCAAGTCGTGGCGCTTTTCGTTCACGAGGAACGTCGCCACTTCCACGGGCAGCTGCGCGATGACCTTGGCGGTACGGTCCTTGCGGGACTCTTCGCCGATGAGACGCAGCACCGACAGCGACAGGCTTTCGACACCACGGATGGTACCGAGGCCGTTGCAGCGCGGGCACTGCATGTGGGTGCTTTCTTCCAGCGCCGGGCGCAAGCGCTGGCGGGACATTTCCAGCAGGCCGAAGCGCGAGATGCGGCCAATCTGGATGCGGGCGCGGTCTTGCTTCACGGCATCGCGGAGGCGGTCTTCCACAGCCTTCTGGTTCTTCAGCGACTCCATGTCGATGAAGTCGATGACGATGAGACCGCCGAGGTCGCGCAGGCGCAGCTGACGAGCAATTTCGTCTGCGGCTTCCAGGTTGGTGTTGGTGGCCGTGGCCTCGATGTCCGAGCCCTTGGTGGCGCGGGCCGAGTTGATGTCGATAGCCACCAGCGCTTCGGTGTGGTCGATGACGAGGCTACCGCCCGAGGGCAGGTTCACCTTGTGGCCGTAGGCGCTTTCGATCTGGTTTTCGATCTGGTAGCGCGTGAACAGCGGCACGTCGTCTTGGTAGGGCTTCAGCTTGCGCAGGTATTCCGGCGGCATGAAGCGCTGCATGTATTCGCGGCTGCGTTCGAAGGTGGCGGCGTCGTCCACCATCACTTCGCTGACGTCATCGGCCAGGTAGTCGCGCAGGGCACGGGTGACCGCGTCGCTTTCCTGGTAGATGAGGAACGGGGCAGGGCGGTCCTTCGCGGCGGTGGCGATGGCATCCCAGTTGGCGCGCATGTTGTCGAGGTCCCACTGGAGTTCCTCGGTGCTGCGGCCCACGCCGGCGGTACGCACGATGGCACCCATGCCGTCGGGAATCTGCAGCGCGTCCATGGCTTCGCGCGTCACTTCGCGGTCTTCGCCTTCAATGCGGCGCGACACGCCACCAGCGCGCGGGTTGTTCGGCATTAGAACGAGGAAGCGGCCAGCCAAGCTGATGAACGTGGTGAGGGCAGCGCCCTTGTTGCCACGCTCTTCTTTTTCCACCTGCACCAGAATTTCCTGGCCTTCGGTGAGCACGTCGCGAATGACGAACTTGTTGCCCTGCACGGGCTGACGGAAGCAGTCGCGCGACAGTTCCTTCAGCGGCAGGAAACCGTGACGCTCCGCGCCGTAGTCGACAAAGGCGGCTTCTAAGCTGGGCTCGACGCGGGTAACGCGGCCCTTGTAGATATTCGCTTTCTTCTGTTCCCGGGAGGGAATTTCGATGGAAAGGTCGTAAAGCTTCTGGCCGTCAACGAGGGCGACGCGCAGTTCTTCCTGCTGCGTCGCATTGATTAGCATTCTCTTCATGGGCCCCTGCTTGGGATAACGAGGGGGCCGATGGGCGTTGGGCGCGAGAAGACGGGAGCGCGAGGGAGCACGCGTGGGCCGGGGTTAGCCGGTGGAAGGCAGGGCGGTGGAACAGCATGGTGTTATGTCATGTCCGCAATGGCATCGCGCGTCGGTAATGGGCAACCCGGTGAAGGGTGGCTGCACTGTTTCGACGGGCGCCGCCAGCAAGCCTGGTGCGTCCTGGAGTCCGGTCTCACGCCCGGGGTTCCTGTGCCTTACCGGTGCGCCCTGTACCCCTGACGGGTAACAAGTACGCTGGCATTGGCGGACGGAACTGCCCACGGGCCGAGCGAGGGTTGCCTTGGCGGTGACCAAAACCTTTGGCCGGGTGCGCCGCAACCCACTAAGATGCGGGACCCGGAAGCCTTCCGGGCACCTTCCGCCCCTCGGGGCGGGTGGGTGGCCGGGCGAAAACACCGGGGACCGCGCTTGAGCCTGGCTGGCCCGGAGCCGCTTCGCGACCCCGGCCCCAGTGGGCTCTTGGGCTCAGGAACATAGCAGCGTTCCTGCGAAAAATCAATGTCTTACAGGAAATCTTGATGACCAGTCACACCGCCGACCGTCCTGCCGCCGTTCCCCCCGGGGGCCGTGGCGTGGCCAAGGCCACTGTCGACGCAGGGGCCGATGGCCAACGCCTCGACAACTGGCTCATCCGCGAACTGAAGGGTGTGCCGAAGTCGGCCGTTTACCGCATTTTGCGCAAAGGTGAGATTCGCGTGAACGGCAAGCGCGCCAAACCGGAGCAGCGGCTGGCCGCGGGCGACGAAGTCCGGCTGCCGCCCATGCGGGCGGAAGTGGTGCCTGTCGGCCCGGACGGTGAACCGCTGGCGGGGGGCGCCGGCCCGCGCAAGGCGCCCAAGGGCCTCACGGACGCTATCGAGTCCGCCATCATCTTCGAGGACGACCGCTTTCTGGTCATCGACAAGCCATCGGGCCTGGCGGTCCACGGCGGCAGCGGGCTCAGCTTTGGCGTCATCGAGGCCCTGCGCGCCAGTCGCCCCACGGAAGAGTTGGAACTGGTCCACCGCCTGGACCGGGATACCAGTGGCTTGCTGCTGGTGGCGCGCGACCGCGCCAGCCTGCGCATTGCCCACGGGCTCATCCGCGAAGGCCAGATGGAAAAGCAGTACCTCACCTTGGTGCTGGGTAACTGGCCCCACGGCACCAAGCTGATTGATGCGCCGCTGGCCACCCAGAACCGCTCCGGCGGCGAACGGGTGGTGAAGGTGGACGCCCGCGGCAAGGAGTCGCGCTCCACGTTCATCCCGGTGGACTTCTTCGGCAATATGGCCACGCTGCTGCAGGTGCAGTTGGACACCGGTCGCACCCACCAGATTCGCGTGCATGCCGCCTATGCGGGGCACCCCGTGGCGGGCGACGACAAGTACGCCACTCGCGAGGACAACGCCTTGGTGCTGGAGGCCGGCCTAACGCGCATGTTCCTGCACGCCCAGTCGCTGTCGTTCGAATGGCCGGGCGGCAAGCAGTACGCCTTCAGTGCGCCGCTCCCGGCCGACCTCGCCGAGTTCATCGATTCGCTCGGCAACCTGAAGCGCAAGCGCAAAAAGGCGGCGGATGCGGCTACGGCCCGCCGAGTGGGTCAAGCCCGGCGCGCTGCAGGGCCCCGCAAAGCCAGATAAGCGGCAGCCCGACCAGCGCGGTCGGGTCTTCCGTTTCCAGCCGTTCGAAGAGGGCAATGCCCAGCCCTTCGCTGCGGAAGCTGCCGGCGCAGTCCAGCGGCCGGTCGCGCTCCACGTAGCGGACAATTTCGGCGTCGTCCAGCACCCGGAACTTCACGCGGGTGGTGTCCACATGGCTTTCCTGGCGCCCGGTGCTGCCCTGCATGAGGCGCACGGCGGTGTAGAAGGTGACGACGCGCCCGCTGCACATGGCCAACTGCTGGCAGGCGGCCTCCACCGTGCCGGGCTTGCCAAGGACGTCGTCGTCCACGGCGGCTACTTGGTCGCTGCCGATGACCCAAGCCTCCGGGTGGAGCCGGGCCACGGCCTCGGCTTTGTGGCCGGCCAGGCGGGCCGCCAGCCCGTGGGGCGGTTCGCCGGGGCGCGGGAACTCGTCCACCCCCGGCGCTGCCACGGTGAAGGGTAGGCGCAGTCGCTCGAGCAGAGCGCGGCGGTAGGGGGAGGTGGAGCCAAGGACAAGAGGGGCGGTGCCGGTCATGAGGTGCTGCCAAAACAATTCGCAAAACAAGGGCTTGCAGCATAAAGCCTTTTGACTTCGGCGCCCTTCGTCCCTATCATACCGCCCCCATGCTGAAGACCCCTGCAGATCCGGTCGATGTCGGCCTGCTGTCTGCGCAGGGTTCGCGGTTCACCTGTCACTATCCGGTCCCCGAGTTGCCGCGCCTAGGCGCTGGTCTCGCGGGCCAGGCGGGGCAGGTGGAGGCGCAGTTCAGCTTCCACGAAGTGCAGGGTTTTCCGGCACTGAAAGGTGTCTTGGTGGCGCAGGTAGAGGTTATCTGCCAGCGCTGCCTCGAGGTGTTTCTGCTGCCGATGGCCGCAGAATTGAAGCTTGCCTTCGTGGGTAGCGAGGAAGACGAGGCTGAAGTACCGGCGGATTTCGAAGCCGTGGTGCTGCAAGACTGGCGTCTATCGCTGCGCGATTTGGTCGAAGACGAACTGCTGCTGTCCTTCCCGCTGGTGCCCATGCACCCGGCCGGTAGCAGCGCCTGCCGCCCCGCGGTGAAGGTGCTGTCCGAGGAAGAAGTGGCGGTGCTGCCGGAAGACCCGGTGGTGGAGTCGCCCAAGGCCAACCCGTTCGCGGGTTTGAAGAACATGCTGAAGCGGGAAGACTAAAACCCCGCCCGGCGTCGCTACGAGTTTGTACGAGGAGTTTGAAACATGCCTGTTCAGAAAAGCCGCAAGACCCCGTCGAAGCGCGGCATGCACCGTTCGCACGACCACCTGACCGCCCCGACGCTGTCGACGGACTCCAAGTCCGGCGAAACGCACGTGCGTCACCGCGTCAGCCGCGACGGCTACTATCGCGGCAAGCAGGTCATCGTGCCCAAGGCCGAAGACGCTCAAGATTAAGTGTTTACCGTGGCCCCTGCGGTCACGGTTGCCGTGGACGTCATGGGTGGCGACCACGGCTGCGTTCCCTGCGTTGAGGGTGCATTGCTCGCCCTCGCGCTTCCCCGTGTCCCCCTCGCTACACGCCTGTGCCTGGTCGGTGATGCCGAGCAGATAGGGGCAGCTTTGTCCGCTTGCCCCGCGCCGCTGCGCGCCCGGCTCGACGTTCTCCACGCGCCACAAGTCGTCACCATGGACGATGCTCCGCGCGATGCTATCCGCCGCAAGAAGCAGTCCTCCATGCGTTTGGCGCTCGACGCCGTGGCCGAAGGCCGCGCGCAGGGGGCGGTCAGCGCCGGCAATACCGGTGCACTCATGGGTATGGCGCATTTCGTTTTGGGCACGCTGCCCGGCATTTCACGTGCTGCCATTCTGGTGGCCTTGCCGGCGCCGCAGGGTTGTACCTGGGCACTGGACTTAGGCGCCAACGCCACCGCCAACCCCGAGCAGCTTCGTCAGTTCGCTGTCATGGGGCATTTGGTGGCGCGTGAAGTGGGCGGGCTTGAACAGCCCCGTATCGGTTTGCTGAATGTCGGTGCTGAGGAAACGAAAGGCACCGACAGTGTGCAGGCGGCGCATGGTTTGCTGCGTGCCACGCCCGGCGTGAACTACGTCGGCTTCGTCGAAGGCAACGCTTTCTTCAGCGGCGAAGTGGACGTGGTCGTCACAGACGGATTCACCGGCAACGTAGCGCTGAAGTCCATCGAAGGCTTGGCGCGCTTCGTGAAGGGCACGCTGCGTGAGGAATACACGCGTGGTCCGTTGCAGAAAATAGCCGCTTTACTCTCTGGCCCCGTGCTGCGGCGCGTGGCTACGCGACTGGACCCGGGCAGGTACAATGGTGCCAGCCTCGTCGGGCTGCAGGGTGTGGTGGTGAAGTCGCACGGTGGTGCGGATGCCACTGCGTTCGCGCAGGCGGTGGCCACCGGGGTGCTCGAAGCCAGCCACGGACTGCCGGCGCGCATCTCGGCACAACTACTACAACAAGCTTAGGTAAAAGCACATGTATTCACGTATCGCGGGCACCGGCAGCTACTTGCCGGAAAAGATGCTGACGAACGCCGACCTCGAGAAGATGGTCGATACCACGGACGAATGGATCCGTTCGCGTTCGGGCATTGAGCGCCGCCACATTGCCGCTGAAGGCCAAACCACTTCGAACCTCGCGGCGGAAGCGGCGCGCCGTGCTGCGGCGGCGGCAGGCATCGAACTGCAGGAAATTGACCTCATCATCGTCGGTAGCTGCACGCCCGATTTCGTCTTTCCGAATCTTGGTGTGCTGGTGCAAGAACAGCTCGGTCTGCGCGATTGTCCCGCGTTTTCCTTGGAAACGGCTTGCAGCGGCTTCGTGTATGCGCTCTCGCTCGCGGACAAGTTCATTCGCCTTGGCGATGCGAAATGCGCGCTCGTTATCGGCGCCGAAACGCTTAGCCGCATCGTGGACTGGACCGACCGCACTACCTGCGTGTTGTTCGGTGACGGTGCCGGTGCCGTCATCCTGAAAGCTGCGGAAGAGCCGGGTATTCTCGCCACGCACTTGCATGCAGACGGTACCTACAAAGATTTGCTCTGCTATCCGTACGGGCCTTCGGCTGGCATCGACAAGTTGCGCGCCGCTATCAATCCCGGCATTCAGATGAAGGGCAGCGAAGTGTTCAAGGTGGCAGTGCGCACGCTTGAGCGCATTGTCGACGAGACGTTGGAAAAGAGTGGTATCGCCAAGTCCGAGATCGACTGGCTGGTGCCGCACCAAGCGAACCTGCGCATTATCGATGCCACGGCGCGCAAGCTGGAAATGCCCATGGAAAAGGTCGTAGTCACGGTGCAGGACCACGGCAATACGTCGTCGGCTTCCATTCCGCTGGCGCTCGACACGGCCGTGCGCGATGGCCGCATCCAGCGCGGCCAAATGTTGCTGCTCGAAACGTTCGGCGGTGGCTTTACCTGGGGTTCGGCGCTGCTGCGCTACTAACCTGAGGTTGGCCGGTGGGTTGCTGGCCGGGCAAGGGCGCAGGCGCGCGGTTGGCGCGCCTTGGGTTTTTTCAGGCGCGTTACTTCTTCAGAACGCGCTGGCGCCAGGCGCTGAGCGGGTCCCAGCCGGAGCGGGCGCGGGCCACTTCTGTAGCGTTCACCTCAGCTACCGGGGCGCGCGTTTTCACGCGTTCCTGCCACACGGTGGTGGAATCCCAGCCTGAATTTTGTTCGGCCAGTTCTGCCAGATTCATCAGGTCATCCAGAGGGTTGGGCTGCGACATGGGGTTCTTTTCCGTAGGGGGGCTTGGGAAAGGGCCCGGTGAGGGGCAGGTCGATTCGGGACTTATCAGGATGATTCGAGACGTGGTGAACTCTAGGCCCCTGCTAGCGGTCCTTCCATGAAGCAGGTCACAATCAGCACCGACCGATGGTATTTCCGGCAAAACCAGGGAACAGCAGACATGTGGCGAGTTAAGCAGGTAGGCGAGGCCAAGGCTTTGGCCACAGGTTTGGCCACAGGTTTGGCCACGCGACCGGCCACGCGATTGGCCTTGGCGCTGGTCGGCTTTACCGGCCCGCTGGCGTGTGTGGTCCTGCTGGGCGCTGCAGTGCCCGCTTTCGCGGACACCTACCCCTTGCCACCCGACAACGAAGCCGTGGTCGGCGAACCGGAAGAAGTGCTGGCGGCCCATGACGACACTCTCATCGACTTAGGCCGGCGCCACGGTCTTGGCTTCGAAGAGATTGTGAACGCCAACCCGGGCGTCAACCCTTGGCTCCCGGGTGCGGGTACGCGCATTCGCTTGCCCAAGCGGCGCATCCTCCCGGATGCGCCGCGCGAAGGTATTGTCATTAACCTCGCTGAACACCGTTTGTATTACTACCCGGTGCCCAAAGTGCCGGAGCCGCGCGTGGTCATCAGTTACCCGGTAAGCGTTGGCAAGATGGACTGGTCCACACCGATAGGGCTGACACGTATCGCCATGAAGATACGTAACCCCACGTGGACGCCGCCGGAGTCGGTGCGTCAAGAACACTTGAAGAACGGTGAGGTACTTCCCAAGGTGGTACCTGCCGGGCCAGACAATCCGCTCGGGTTGTTCGCGATGCGGCTGGCCATTCCCGGTGGCGCCTACATGATCCACGGTACCAACAAGCCGGCGGGCGTTGGCATGCAAGTAACGCATGGCTGCATGCGGCTATACCCCGAAGACATCGAAGCGCTGTTCGCGATGGTGACGGAAGGCACCCCGGTGCATATCGTCAACCAACCCCATAAGACCGGTTGGCGCAGGGGACAGTTGTATGTGGAAGTGCACCCGCCGCTCGAAAGCACGGATTCCCGTATCGTCGATCCGGACCTGCAGGCACTGGTGCGGTTGGTATCGCGGCAAGCCGTGGTGCAGCCAGTGGCAGTGAACTGGCCGCAGGCAGAGGTGGTTTACGCGGCGGCAGCGGGCCTTGCGACAGCTGTGGCCTACAACGATTCTGCAGGGGTGAGATAGGTGCGTAAGGCGACAGTTTGGAGCTGGGCTGCATGCGCGGCGCTGCTGTTGGCGGTGCCTGCGCTAGGAGTTGCCGCGAAAAAGTCTGCATTGCCTGTGACGCCAGCGAATGCGTACGTCAGTGCGATGGTGCAGATTCCCGCTGGCAAGTTCGTCATGGGCGCGGCGCCTGGCGATGTGACGGCTTGGGCCAGCGAACTGCCCGTGCATGAAGTTGTCGTGCCGGCGTTCGAATTGGCCATGTATGAAGTGACCATGGGCCAGTGGGAGCTCTACGCGGTGGAAAACCCGAAGGCGGCTCCAGGCTGTGGCAATACGCCACGTCATGCTACGGGTTGTTTGGGCTGGAACGACCTGCAGGGTTACCTCGATTGGCTGAAGGTGAAGACGGGTGTGGATTACCGTCTGCCCACCGAGGCTGAATGGGAATACGCAGCGCGTGCCGGCGTGACGACTCGCTACCCTTGGGGCGATTCACCCAAGAAGGCCTGCAAACACGCCAATGTGTTTCCGTGTGGGGAAGAAGTGAAGCGCGAGATAGGCCGGCTGCCGCCCAATCGTTTTGGTCTGTATGACGTCATCGGTAATGTCTGGGAGTGGACGCAGGATTGTTGGAATGACAGCTACAACGGCGCGCCTGCGGATGGCTCCGCTTGGCTGACGGGTGATTGCCGCAACCGTGTCATGCGCGGTGGTTCGTTCGATGAATTACCGTTGAACTACCGCTTGTCCATGCGCGGCCGCGGCGCTGTCATGCCCCGCGGCGATTTCCAGGGTTTGCGTCTGGCGCGGAGTGTGGCGTTAGCGAACTAGCGCCGCAGTTCCGCGCTTTGCACATGGCCGTCAGTCACTTGCCAAGTAACGGCTAGCGGGGTTGGCCATTCGTGTTGGCCATCGCTAGTCGGGCAGTCTGGCGCCGTATC
>CALPVO020000058.1 GCA_943327025.2 Janthinobacterium lividum | reverse complement strand
GTGGCGCTCGCCTGGGCCTTGCCGGCTGCCGCGGCGGGCGGCGAAGTTTATGCACAGGCCATCTTGCTCAAGCAGACCAGCCAACGCATGGTGCAAAGCTTCGCCCACCAGCGCCCCTTCTGGTACTACGGCCTGTTCTTGCCCTTGCTATGGCTGCCGTGGGTCCTGTGGCCGCGCGCTTGGCAGGCGTTGGGTACCGTGGCTGGGGTGCGCGATGCCGCGGGCCGCTTCCTCTGGGCTTGGCTGCTGTTGCCACTGTTCATCCTGAGCCTCGTCAGCGGCAAGCAGCCGCAGTACCTGTTGCCGCTCATGGCACCGCTCGCTTTGCTGCTTGCGCGGGGTTTGGTTCTGCAGGACCCCAGCACCCGTCACGATCGCGCTGGCCTATTCATCGGTCTGCTGGTCGTGGCCTTGGCTGCCTTGTTGTTGGCCGGGTCGTTGGGGCTCGGCCCGCAAGCCCCGGTGGATGACCCGTTTCGTGCCTGGCACCGGGGTTGGCTGGCCGGGACGCCATGGTGGCCCGGCGCGCTGATGGTGCTGTTAGGGCTGGCCGTGCCGGGTGCATTGCGGCGTCCATGGCCGCGTGCCTTGGCGCAAGTGCAGTTGCTGACTGCGGGCGTGGTGGCCTTGGTGCTCTACGTCATGCTGCATTCAGCCGCAGGACGCACCTTCGACCTCGCTCCTTTGGCGCAGCGGGTGCGGGTCTTGCAGCAGCAAGACCGAGTGGTGGCTTTCTGGGGGGACTACCACGGGCAGTTGGGTTTCATTGGCCGGCTTGAGCGGCCCTTGCCGGAGTTGATGGGGCAAGAGGCTGCGGCTTCGCTGCAATTGCTTGGGCGTACTCACCCCGGTGCTTACGTGGTGGTGGAGGGTCGCGGTACGCCGCCGGACGGCGCCGAGATTTTCGCGTACCGTCGGAAGTGGTGGGCTTTGGTGCCCATTGGTGTGGCGGTGCAACGGCTCGGTCCCACTGGCGCTGGCCACGGGGCTGGTCATGGGGCTGGCCACATGGATACGGCACCGGCGGAGGCTGAACCGGAAGCGTGACGTTCGGCCCGTCGAGTTACCACGACAGGAGGTCGTCTTGAAACTGCACTTCTGCGGCGCGGCCGGTGAGGTCACCGGCTCCTGCCATCACTTTACGGTGGGCGAAGACCAGTTCCTGCTCGATTGCGGGCTGTTTCAAGGTGGCCGTGGTCTTTACGAGCGCAACCGCACTCCTTGGCCATTCAGTGCCAAGGAACTGACGTTCGTAGTGCTTAGCCACGCGCATCTTGACCACAGCGGCTTGCTGCCGCGGTTGGTGCGGGAAGGCTTCAGTGGTCCTATCTACACCACGCAGGCTACGTGCGAGCTGTTGGTGGTGATGCTGGCAGATAGCGCCCACCTGCAGCAGGCGGAGGCGGAACGCTCGCAACGCCGTGGCCGGGATTTCACCGTGCTTTATACCCCGGCTGAAGTGGACGCCACGCTGCAACAACTGCGCGTGGTGGACTATGGCGAGGAATTCGCGCCAGCCCCCGGTGTGCGTGCGCGTCTGCAGGATGCAGGGCATATCCTCGGTTCGGCTATCGTCGAACTGTGGTTGCAGGAAGCGGGGCGCGAGGTGAAGGTCGTCGCTTCCGGCGACTTGGGGCAACCGGGACGCCCCATCTTGCAAGACCCCGCGATGGTGGCTGAGGCCGATGTGCTGTTGCTGGAGTCGACCTATGGCGACCGCAACCACCGCACTTTGGCGGCAACGCTTGATGAACTGGTGCTGGCCTTGCGCAGGGCTTTGCTCGAGAAGCGCGGTAACGTCATCGTGCCGGCGTTTGCGGTGGGCCGTACGCAGGAACTCCTCTACTGTCTGAATGACTTGGTGGCGGCAGGGAGTTTGCCGCCCTTGCAGGTGTTCCTGGATTCGCCCATGGCGCAGGAAGTAACACGGATTACTGCCCGTCACTTCGAGTTGTTCGATGAGGCAGCGCAAGCGGCGGTGGAGCATCGCCCACCGCCTTCGCGGCGACTCAAGGTCACCTTCACGGAAACCGTGCAGGAGTCCATGGCGATCAACCGCATCAGTTCCGGAGCCGTGATTATTGCCGCCAGTGGCATGTGCGATGGCGGCCGAGTGCGACACCACTTGCGACAACACTTGCCGAACCCACGTACCACGGTGCTTATCACGGGCTTCCAGGCGGCTGGGACGCTGGGGCGGCAGTTGGTGGATGGTGCTCGCGAAGTGAAGATGTTCGGCGAGACAGTGTCCGTCAACGCCGAGGTGGTGACCTTGGGTGGTTTTTCCGCGCATGCGGACCAGACTGCCTTGTTGGCGTGGGTGGCGGCCTTCGGTACGCCGCCTCGCAAGATCTGGCTGGTACATGGCGAACCCCGTGGCAGCGATGCCTTGGCCGCAGCACTTGCACAGCGCGGGCTAAACGTGGCGGTGGCACGAACCGGTGAGGTGGTGGAGTTGGCTGGCGAATGAATACGGCGTTTGAAGCTTGGGTGGCGCGTCCTTGGCGCATGTTGGGTGAACTGTTGCGTCCTGAATGGGCGTTCCGCCGGCGCAAGGTGGTGGCCACGGTGGTGGTGTTCGGTTCGGCGCGTTTGCCGGCAGGCAGCCACTGGTACGAGCAAGCGCGCGAATTTTCCATGCGGCTGGCTGCTTGTGAAGACCCCAGTTGTCGCGAATGGGTGGTGATGACCGGTGGTGGGCCGGGCGTGATGGAGGCTGCGAACCGCGGTGCTCAAGAAGCGGGTGCGCTGACGGCGGGCCTGAATATCCGTTTGCCGCACGAGCAACAGCCGAACCGTTACGTTTCCCCGGGGCTTGGTTTTGAATTCCGCTATTTCGCGCTGCGCAAGTTCCACTTCATGTTGCGGGCCCGTGCCTTGGTGGCGTTCCCCGGAGGCTTCGGTACCTTCGATGAGTTATTTGAAGCGCTGACCTTGGTGCAGACCCGCAAGGTGGAGCGTTTGCCCATCATTTTGGTGGGCCGGCAGTTTTGGCAGCGTGCGTTAGATTTCGACTGGCTGGCGGAGCAGGGGGTGATATCGCCGGCCGACGCCGCCTTGGTTACTATCGTCGACACCGGCGCCGAAGCCGCTGCCGCAGTGCTCGCCACCCGCCCACCTGCGCATGGCCATGCCGGGCCCTGAAACCTTCAGGTTTCCAGAGTAAGCGGGCTCGCGCCCCAGTGTGCCACGACGATTGGCGCGTTTGCGTACGCCAACCCCTTGAAATCTTTTCCATTGGGTACATTCTGTGCGCATGGAATACCGTGACTACTACGCCCTGCTTGGGGTGCCGCGTACCGCTGATGCGGAAGAAATCAAGCGCGCCTACCGGCGCAAGGCGCGCAAGTTTCACCCGGACGTCAGCAAGGAAAAGAATGCAGAGGCGCGCTTCAAGGAAGTGCAGGAAGCGTACGAGGTCCTGAAGGACACCGAGAAGCGAGCGGCCTACGACCAGTTGGGCGCCAATTGGCGGGATGGTCAGCAGTTCCGTGCGCCCCCGGGTTTTGACTTTGGCGGGCGTGGCGGGCCGCAGGGCGGTGCACATGCCAGTGGTGGCTTCAGCGATTTTTTCTCGTCGCTGTTCGGCAGCAATGCCGGCGGTGGCTTCAGCGGCGGCGAGGACCTTGGCGAACTCTTTGGCAGACGTGCCGGTCAGGCGCGGCAGGCCCGTGCGCGTGGTCGAGACGTACGCGTCGTGCTGGCGGTGACCTTGGAAGAAGCCCACGCTGGCGCCCCCCGCGAAATCGACTTCGATCGTCGTCGTGCGGACGGTACGACGGAGCGGCGCAACTTGCGCGTGAAGATTCCCGCGGGAGTCTTGCCCGGACAGGTCATTCGGTTGGGTAGTCAGGGTGACGAAGGTGTCGGCGGCCCGTTTGGCGATTTGCTGCTGGAAGTGCAGCACCATCCGCACCGCCATTACCAATTGGAAGGGCGCGACCTGCACCTCCACGTGCCGCTGGCGCCGTGGGAAGCGGCGCTGGGGGCCACCGTGCAAGTGCCCACGCTGGAAGGCGCTGTGGACCTGCGTATTCCGGCGGGCAGCAGTGCGGGCCGCAAACTGCGCCTGCGTGGTCGAGGCTTTGCCGGCGAACGCGGTGCAGCCGAAGGCCGCGGCGACCTTTATGTGGTGGTCGACATCGCCATGCCGCCAGCGAATGAGGACCCCGCCGTAGCCGCGGCTTGGGAAGCGCTACGCGACGCAGTCGCTTACCACCCGCGCGAGGGCTGGGCCTAAGCGTCGCGGGCCTTAGCCCACCACGCCGCCGAGCCAGTGCCCAATGCCGAAGGTAATGGCACCGGCACCTGCACCGATAGCCAGCATGCGCAAGCCGCCAACGAACGCGTTGCGGCCGGTGAACAGCGACAACACCATGCCGACAGCAAACAGCGCCACGCCACTCAGCCCGGCGGCGTAGACCGCCGCCTGGTTGACGGCATGGCCAAGCAGGAACGGCAGCAAGGGCAGCGCCGCGCCCAGCGAGAACGCCAGGAAACTAAATAGCGCGGCACTCCACGGCGAGCCGAGGTCATCGGGGTTCAGGCCCAATTCTTCGCGGGCCAGAGCGTCCAGCGCGTGTTCCGGGTTCTTCACCAGTTCATAGGTCATCTCGCGGGCACGGGCCAAGTCCATGCCACGGGCAGCGTAGATGAGCGCCAGTTCTTCTGCCTCTTCCTCGGGGTATTCCTCGAGTTCTTCGCGCTCCAGGCCAATCTGGTATTCGAACATCTCGCGCTGCGAACGCACGGAGATGTATTCGCCGGCCGCCATGGACAAGGCGCCGGCCAACAACCCGGCGACGCCGGCAGTCAGCGCCGCACCACTGGTCGCGCCAGCGCCGGCCACGCCCATCAACAAACTGGCGTTCGACACGAGCCCATCGTTCACACCGAAGACGGCAGCGCGCAGGTTGCCGCCACCCATGCTCTTGTGGCGTGCGCCGACTTCCGACACGGAGGTGGGCATGGCATGGCCGGGGGTGGGCGCGCCGGCGCCATAGACAGAAAGTCCGCGCAGCTTCATGGCGATGAGTGCCGTCTTCATACGCCGCGGGCCGAGGCGGCGGAGCAGCACGGCTACCAATCGTGCACGCGCGCTGGGTTGGAAGGCGGCGATGAAGGCTGGCGTCAGCCCGCCATTGCGTTCCCAAGTGAGCGCTTGTTCTTCCGCGGCAGCACCCAGCGAAACGAACAGAGAGCGCTTGGCCGGGTCTGTCTCGCAGTCCGCCAGAATGCGGTAAAGCCAAGCGGACTGACGTTCATGGAACCAGCTTTCAGCAGCGTTTTCGGTCGACATGGCAAGACTCCGCGACACGACTTGGCAGCACGGCTGCGCAGAACGACTCGGTGGTACGAATCGGCAGTACGAACTGGGCAACCGTGCCCTTCAGGCACTCCGGGGGAGGCCGCTGCCAAGGATACGCTGTACATGGCGAATGAGGGCAAGCTCC
The DNA here is from genome assembly GCA_943327025.2 of Janthinobacterium lividum. Classification (GTDB taxonomy): domain Bacteria; phylum Pseudomonadota; class Gammaproteobacteria; order Steroidobacterales; family Steroidobacteraceae; genus CAIOHZ01. The sequence goes on along the minus strand of CALPVO020000058.1, from coordinate 4,916 downwards.
GCTTGTGGCAAGTCGACAATGTCGATGGCACCCGCGCGGAGGGCCTCCACGGCGCTCGCTACGTCACCTTGCTCATCAAGGCAAATGGCGTCCGCCTCGCCATGCAGTCGCAACTGCCGGAGGAGTGTTCCAAGGGGCAGGTCGCTTACCGCCGATGCCAGTACCAGCAGCTGTGTCTGCGCGCCGTCTACATCGTCTAGTAGAGCTTGCCCGGAAGGGAAGACGCGCCCAAGCACGGCATACGGCTCCATCCACCGTAGGAAATCGCGCGCAAGCCGCGCATTGGTGGTGATGAGGCTGATGACAGGGTAGAGCAGAGTGGCCAAGCGGGTAACCCGCTGCCGGGCAAAATGGAAAGAAAACGGCAGCCTACGCAATGTCCCACTACCACTGCCACCCCGCTATAACGGGTTTTACGGATGCTTGGTGGGCCACCGTTTAGTTCGGCGTGACCTCACCGGCGGCGATGATCATACGGACCAAGTGAGCCAGCGAGGACGCCCCCATCTTTTCCATCACCCGCGCGCGATGGATTTCCACCGTCCGTTGGCTGACGTCGAGGTCGCCCGCGATGACCTTGTTGGCCTTGCCTGCGGTCACGAGGTCCATGACTTCCTTCTCGCGCGGAGTGAGGTCGGCGATGCGGGCGCGGATGTTGTCGCGCTCACGCAGGCCGGCGCGGTTGTCGCGGTCTTTCTCGAGCGCTTGGTTGATACGGTCCAGCAGGTCTTGGTCGCGGAAGGGCTTCTGGATGAAGTCTACGGCGCCATGCTGCATGGCCTCTACGGCCATGGGCACATCACCGTGCCCCGTGATGAACACCACGGGGATCATGGCGTGCATCGCATTTAGGCGCTCTTGCAGTTCCAAGCCGCTCATGCCGGGCATGCGGATGTCCAGGACCAGGCAGCCTGGGCGCTCGGCATCGAAGCGGTCGAGGAATTCTTGTGCTGAAACGCAGGTTTCCACGGGTAAGCCTACGGACCGCAGCAGCAGCTTCAGCGACGTGCGGACCGCTTCGTCGTCGTCGACCACGAATACGGTGGTGATTTTTTCTTTCATGGCGGACATCTCCGATCGTCAGTGGCTTTCAGCGCCCGGCAAAACGCCGAGTGGGGGTAGCGTGAAAAAGAAGGTGCAACCGCCACCTGGCGTACTGCGGTAAGCAAGACGCCCATGATGGGCGCGGATGATGGAACTGCTGATGACCAGACCAAGGCCAGTACCACTGGGCTTGGTGGTGAAGAAGGGATGGAACAGCCGTTCGGCTGCTTCAGGGGAGAGGCCGTGGCCATGATCGGCGACCGCTACTTCCACCATGCCTTCGCCGTCCAGTTTGGCGCTGACCACCACTTCGCGGTGGGCACCGGGAACGTCGATTGAGGCCTCGATGGCGTTGCGCACCAGGTTGATGAGCACCTGTTGCAGTTGCACGGGGTCGGCAGTGATGGGTGGCAGTGAGTCTGCCACTTGCAAGCGCAGTTGCACGTTGTTGCTACGCGCATCCGCCTCCAGCAACAGGCGCGAGTCTTCCACCACTCGCCTGCAGTCCACCCTTTCATGGCGGACTTCGCGGTTTTTCACGAAGGCGCGCAGCCGACGAATGACTTCGCCAGCACGCAGGGCCTGCGCAGTGATCTGGTCAAGGGCCTCGCTGAGGTCCTCGCGTTCAATACCTTCCGGACGCGCGAGCATGCGGGTAGCTGCTTGCGAGAAGGTGGCGATGGCGGTCAGTGGCTGGTTGATTTCGTGGGCGAGGCCGGCGGCCATTTCGCCCATGGTGGACAGGCGTGCGAAGTGGTTGAGCCGCGCCTCGGACTGGCGCGCGGCCTCTTCCGCCTGGCGCCGCCGCGTGATGTCGTGCAGGAAGCCGACAAAGCGGCGCGGATTGCTTTGTTGCACCTCGCCCACGGCGAGCATGGCCGGGAATACCGACCCGTCGCGGCGGCGTGCCGGAACCTCGCGGCCGATGCCGATGATTTTGGCTTCGCCAGTGTTCAAGAAGCGCTTGAGGTAGCCGTCGTGACCGGTGCGGTCGGCGCCTTCCATGAGCAAAGAGACGTTTTTGCCCATCACTTCAGCGGCCGTCCAGCCGAACAAGCGTTCGGCCGAGCGATTGAAGGTTTCGATGACGCCGTTCTCGTCGATGAGGATGACGGCCTCCACAGCGGCATCGAGTACCGCTTGGAGGTCCAGTTGGGCACGAAGACCTGCGGGCATCCTGGCTAGCCCTGCAACTGCAGACGGCTAGTAGTCATTCCGGCTGCTGCCGGAACCGTCATCGTCGTCTTCCCAGTCGTCATCATCATCGTCATCGTCGTCTTCATCCCAGTCATCGTCCTCGTCATCCTCGTCGTCGTCTTCCTCCTCGTCGTCCCACTCGTCTTCTTCATCGTAGTCGCTGGGGACTGCAGGGGCAGCCGACAACTCGAGGTCCAACTCGTACCAGGAATCGAGATCGATCTCCTCGGCCTCGTCGTCGTCTTCGTAGTGGAGCGTGATGATGCCCTCGTCCTCGTCCACACGGACGACGCGGAACAAGGTGTCCTCGTCCAGGTTCTCATACCACTGGCCGGCTTTCGGCTCGTACTCCCTACCCACGGCTTCGACCTCATGCTGGCGCGCGAACGGCGCGTACCGACAGTGTAAGGCTCCCGCCGCCATCACGGAAGCCGGAAAGTGCGGCGGTGTGGTGCTGGTGAGGCATGGCCGGGTCGTCGGCGTGATGGCCCTGGTGGGGCGCGAACAGGAAAGCCGCCTGTGCGGCAGCGAGCAGGACCAGCGCCATCGCTAGCGCCCAGCGCGCCCAGGTGTTGGCGCGGCTGGGTACCGCGCGGGTAGCCAGCCCCGTGAGTCGGCCCACGGCGCCCGCTCCAAGCAGGGCCGGCCACGTACCGAGGGCAAAGGCAGCCAGCAGGAAGGCACCGTGCCACGCGGCGCCGGTGGTAGCGGCGAGTGCCGCCATGGAAAGCACCAGGCCGCAGGGAATGAAGGCCCACACCATGCCCAGCGCGTAGCTGCGCCAAGGTTCCCGCCATTCTCCGGCACGGCGCGCTAGCGGCTGCAGCCATCGCCAGAAGTACCCGCCTAGCCGCTCCAGCCCTAGAAGGTCGCGGCGGAACACCAAACGGGCAGCAAGACTCAGGAGGGCTAGCGTTGCCATGAGGCTGGCGAGGAGGCGCAGGACGTTGACGGCGGGCGCTGTGAACCCGATACCGAGGCCTGCCTCCAGACCCGAACCCAGGCCCGCACCGAGACCACCCGCGACGGCGCCCAACAGCGTGTAGGCCAAACTGCGCCCGCATTGCAGGCGCCACAGGCCCGGGGTAGCTGCGGGCATGAGCGCCGCTTGCAGGCCGCCGCACATACCGAGGCAGTGCCCGCCAGCGGCGAGGCCGGTCAGCATGGCTCCTGTCAGTTGCGCGTAGAGCGCGGCTTCAATCATGGTGCCTTGTCTTCAGTGGCAGGTGCGGGCGCAGGTGTGGAGTTCGGTGCAGTGGTAGGCGGCTGGTCTTCTTCCAGTACGGACCAGCCAGGGGATTCGAGGTCTTCAAACTGCCCGGCGTCCACTGCCCAGAAGAATGCCCACAAGGCCAGGGCCACCAGCAGCAGGCTGAGCGGCACGATCCACAGCAGGCTGTCCATCGGGTACCTCGGTGAAGGAAATGGGTTGGCCAATGCGCAGGGCGTTGAGAACCACGCCTAAGGAACTGGCGGACATGCCGATGGCTGCCAGCCATGGCGCGACGAGGCCCACGGCTGCCGCGGGAACGGCAAGGAGATTGTAGGCGGCGGACCAACGCAAGTTTTGCTGCATCAGGGCCATGCCGCGACGTGCGATGACCCAAGCTGTCCACAGCCCGCGCGGACCGTCACCGCCGAGAATCAGGTCGGCTTGTGCTCGGGCCAGAGCGGTCCCTTCCTGTAGGGCCAGCGATACATCGGCGACGGCGAGCACCGGCGCGTCGTTCAAGCCATCGCCCACCATGGCTACTCGGCCACCACGCGCTTGCAGTGCTTGCACATAAGCCACTTTATCCGCCGGACGTGCCTCGGCATGCCAATCGCTCAGACCCAGTTCTGCCGCTAACGTAGCAACGGCGGCAGTGCGGTCGCCGCTCACCAAATGAATACGCAGGCCCGCAGTGCGCAAGCGGGCCAGTAGCTGGTTCACACCCGGACGCAGTTCATCGCGTACGGTGAATGCTGCCAGCCAGCCGTATTCACTCCCGAGGAAGAGATTGTTTTCGGCGGCAACGCTGGGCACCGGTCCCGCGAGCCCGGCGACGAACGATGCCCGCCCGATACGCAGGCGCTGACCTTCCACAATCCCTTCGAGCCCTTCGCCGGTCACCTGTACCAGTTGCTGTGCCGAAGGCACTGGGCCGCGCGGCGGAAAAGCGCGCGCCAGTGGATGGGCAGCACCGGCTTCGAGCGCGGCGGCCAGCTGCAACACGGCAGCCGGAGTAGGCGAAAGTACAGTAGTGGGTGGCCCTGAGATGCCGCCCTTGCCTGCGGGCAGCAGCGTGACATCGGTGACCATCGGATGCCCGGCTGTGAGCGTACCGGTCTTGTCGAAGACGACGTCCGTGGCTCCGGCCAAGCGTTCGAGGGCGTCGGGGTTGACTACCAACACGCCCTGACGCGCCAACCGCCGCAGTGCGGCGGTGAGAACAGTCGGGACAGCCAATGACAGGGCGCAAGGACAAGCCACAACCAAGACGGCGATGACTGTGGGCACAAGACGCGAAGGGTCCAGCCATGCCCAGACCAGCGCCACGACGACAGCAAGGCCGAGTAGGGCACCGAGGAAGCGACTGGCTAGACGGTCGGCGCGACTGGCCATGGCGGGGCGCCCGGCTTGTGCGCGGTCGATGAGGCGCACGACGGCGGACAAGGTGGTGCCATCGCCTACG
>CALPVO020000057.1 GCA_943327025.2 Janthinobacterium lividum | reverse complement strand
GGCCTGCCGAATGCCGACTATCTCTACAAGGCCGAAAAGCTCACTGCCTACGAAGTCGGTATCAAGTCGTTGCTGGCCGACAATCGCGTTCGGCTTAATGTCAGCGCCTACTACTACGACTACAAGGACTATCAGGTCCTGAATTTCGCTGGCGTCGGCTCGCTGATCAACAACGCGAAAGCCGAGGCGTACGGCGTGGAGTTTGACCTCGTTGCCAAGCCCACCGAGCATCTGCTGCTCAGCTTGAACGGCAGCCTGTCGAAGTCCACGTTGTTCGACGTTCGCAATGCCAATGGCGTCTCTGCGGACCGCGAAATGCCCATTAACCCGAAGCAAACGCTAGCCGCCTCCATCGCTTATCAGACGCCGGCTTTCGGCGACAAGATTGCGGGAGCGGAATTGTCAGGGCGCATGCGCTCCTACTTCTACAACAACCCGGGTAACGACTCCGCGGCAAAGGTGCCCTCGTATTCCATCGCGAATGCGCGTGTTTACCTCGCCGATGAGGCCGGCAAGTGGGAAGGGTCGCTCTCTGTGAAGAACCTTTTCGACAAGCGCTATGTCACCTCGGTGTTCTTGCTGGGCGCGGGCATTGCGAACGAACGTTACGGCTTCTACGGCCGTCCTCGCTGGGTGTCCGTTGACCTGAACTACAACTTCTAAGGCTGAAGCTACAGACGTTTGGTGCGCGTCGGCGACGACGCGCACCTGGGAGACCACGATGCGCAATTTCATGAAAGACGTCCCGAACTCTTTGGGCTACAGGCTCGGTGGACGGGTCATGACGGCGGTGCTGTCCGGCTTGTTGTTTTTGTCTTGCGTGGTTCTCCCAGTCGACTTGGGGCATGCCGCGTCGCGTGCCGCGGCGACCCCTACGCCGACGACTTCGCTAGCGACCGTTTCCGGCGCCGTAACGGCTGGCAAGCCGTTCAAGTGGGCGCAGGTTTATTTGAAAAATGTCGACAAGCGTATCCAGTACATGGTGTTTACCAGCGGTGGTGCCTTTCGCGCCGTGTCGCTCTTCCCTGGACAATACGAAGTGACGGCGCGGGCGGTAGGTATGGAATCGGCAACGCAGCGCATCGTTGTCAAAAACGGGAAAATCGATAACTTGACGCTGGCGATGAAGGAGGCTGCCGACCCTTCGCTGTTCCCCTCTTCGGTTCCCAATGCGACCAACACGCTGTTCAATGCCGCCGGCTGGAACAATGTCTCTGCGCCGGTGAAATTCGGTAGCTACGACGAGATTTATCCGCCAGGGCCGGGACGAGTGGTCCTTGAGAACATGTGTTTCAGCTGCCATGGTGAAAATACATTTGCGCTCTCTCCGCGTAGCGAAAGCGCTTGGAAGTACGCTATCGATTACATGCGCGGTGCCTTTCTCGATCAGCGCGAGCGCGTCGGTTTTGGCGAGGGTACTTTGGCTGGTTCGGCCAGCAATTTCCGTTTCACCATCCAGGATCGCAAGGACTTGTTGGAATACTTGACTAAGTATCTCGGTCCAGATCAGCCCTCGCGTGCTGTACGTACCGATGTGCCGGTACCTTTTGATGAAAGCGAGTTGGCCAAAGCCCAGCTCATCGAGTACTACGTCGGCAAGGAAGCGGAGCCTGGCGCCAAGCCGGTGCAGTCAACTGCCACGGGTTCCGAGGGCGACGCCACTGCGACGGAAGGGCAGCAAACGCTCATCACGATGCAACTGGATGGCGAAGGCAATGTTTGGGCAGTGAACCGCGCCATTCCGTCGCAGTTGGTCAAACTAGACCCACGCACGGGCGAGCAGTTTTTCTATGTTCTGCCCGACCCGACGGCCGGTGTTCATGACCTTGTCATTGGACGGGATGGGACCATTTGGGTTACGGAGTTCACTCGCGACTTCTTTGGCAGTGGCGCTGGGGATGCCAATCCGCCGCGCCTATTGGGTTTCAATCCAAAGACCCTGAAATGGGATCACATCCTCGACGCCGATCCGGAAGGTGTCATTTCAGCGTTGCCTAAGGGGCCTTTGATGTCGCCGACGGTCGACTCGAAGGGCAATGTTTACTTGAACTGGATGCTGCGTGGGGCGATCGCCAAGTGGAACCCCGGCGACCAGAAGATGAAAGTGTTCCGCATTCCTACCCCTGGCGCGACGCCCTATGGCGCCGCCATTGATGCCAAGGACAACGTTTGGGTTGCGCTGTGGAACGGCGGGAAACTCGGGAAATTTGATACTAGCGTGGAGCAGTGGACTGAGTTCACGCCGCCCACGCAGCCCGCCAATTTCCGACGCGGCCCGGCAGTCGATGCGAAGAACAATGTGTGGGTTGGTATCTGGGCGGGTGGTCCACGTTCCGGCAAGATAGCCAAACTGGACCAAACGACCGGCCACTGGACGGAGTGGAACATTCCGCACCGCGGCGCACAGCCTTACGAGGCCAGTGTCGATGCCGAGGACAACATTTGGTTTCCGGAGACGGGCAACCCCGATTCGCCTTCACTCATCGCCCGCTTCAATCCGCGCACCGAGAAGTTCACGTTCTATCCGCGTTTGCAGTTTGTTGCAGACTCCTCGCGTCTGGAGCACACGACAGACGGTGCAGTGTGGTACGCGCCGCGCTACGGCGCACCGGCGGGCCACAGCGCGTTCGGCGTGCTGTACCCTGACAAGGACAAGATTAGTTCCTTGGCTGCCTACCCCTTGAACGGGACCCCTGGCTACGCGTTTACGGTAGGTACTCCGGCCAAGGATGCCAAGTCGGCCGGCCACTAAGCCGTCGAACACTGTCGCTGCCACGCTCGGTTGCGTGGCGGCGCCGTGAGGGTTCCCTGGATAGGCGCAACCATGCTCGATTACCAATGCGTCAAGAACTGGTCGTTCCCGGAGGTCGTTCAGTCTTACGGCATCCGGGACACCATGCTTTACGCGCTCGGCCTTGGCATGGGCACGGACCCGTTGAATGAAGCCGAACTCGCCTTCGTCTATGAGGACCGGCTGCAAGTCGTCCCCACCATGGCCGCCGTGCTGGGTTCGCCCGGACCTTGGATGCGCGACCCCCGCAGCGGCATCGACTATTCCAAGCTGGTTCACGGCGAACAAGCAGTAAAAATCTGCAAGCCTTTACCCGCGGCAACGATAGTCGTCGCGACTAACCGCGTGGTTTCGGTCACCGACAAAGGCGCTGGCAAGGGCGCTATTTTGGTGGTGGTTCGCGAGCTACGCGAACAAGGCTATGACGAGCTTCTGGCCGAATGCCGCCAGACGTATTTTCTGCGGGCCGATGGTGGCTTCAGTGCTAACGGTTCACCTAGCGACCCCGGCCCGGCATCATTACCCTCGGTTCCGGAGCGCGCGCCTGATGTGGAACTGTCGTTGGCGACGCTGCCCGGCCAGGCGCTCATTTACCGGCTGAGCGGCGACTACAATCCGCTGCATGCCGACCCCGCGGTAGCCAAGGCGGCTGGCTTTGACCGCCCCATTCTTCATGGATTGTGTACCTATGGTGTTGCGGCACGCGCACTCCTGAAGGCGGCTGGCGCCACGCGTGCGGAGCAATTGCGAGAGATTGCGGTGCGCTTCACCGCACCTGTTTACCCTGGAGAAACCCTCCGTTTCGAATGCTGGCACCAAGGTGGCGGTGAGTGGCGCCTGCGCGGTCACGTGGACGCTCGTGGTGCCGTGGTGCTCAACAATGGGCTGGCGCGGGTCGAATAAGCCTCGAGCCATGGAGGCTCGTTAGCAAAGAGACGCCAGTTATTCTGACCGCGTGCCACACTGGCGGCACGTGGGCGCTGCCCTTGGGAGTTCCGTCGATGAAGACAGCCATCATGGGCGGGGGCGTGGCGGGCCTGGCTTTGGCGCGGGCGCTGTACCAGCGTGGCGCGCCGGTGACCTTGTTTGAACGTGCCACCCACACGGAAAAGCGGGGCTTCGGCTTCCTGCTGCAAACCAACGGCCTCCAGGCCCTGCGCGACATTGGCCTTGGCATGGACCCGCTGCAGCTAGGCTGCGCTCTGCAGCGCACGCGGATTTTCACTACTTGCGGTCGTGTCTTGGCCGACGAACCGCTCGCCGACGTGCTCGCTATAGACCGGGGACGACTGCTGGCGGCACTGAGCGACGGGTTGCCGTCTGAATGCCTAGTGTCCGGGCGCGTGTTTGCCGGATTCGAATGGGAGGGCGAGCAAGCGCGTGCGGCCCTATTCACTGACGGAAGTCGTGCGGTTGCCGATGTTTTCGTGGGCGCTGATGGCGTGGTGTCGAAGTGCCGTGAGGCGGTTTCGCCCGGGGCCGGCTCGACGCCTGGGCGCGTTAAGGAAATTGTGTGTGCGGCGTATTTGCCAGACCTCGCTGAGGAACTGGAACATACCTTCCTGAAGTTCGTACACCCCGCGGGCGGCTTGGCGGTGGGTCTGGTACCCGTGGGCGACGGCCATGTGGTGTGGTTCGTGCAGTTCGACACGGAGCGCTATGCCCGCCCAAGCGGCGATGCGGTGCTGCCCTTCCTGGAAGCCACGCTGCAGGACTTTCCCGAAGTGGTGCGGCGGGTGGTAGCCGGAACGGCCGGCCCCACGCCCCATGTCTGGGACACGGTCGATATGGAGCCGGTGCCGAAAATCGTGCGCGGCAATGTGGCGCTGGCAGGAGACGCCTCGCACGTCTTTTTGCCGTTTACCAGCCAAGGTGCCAATAGCGCGCTGGTAGACGCCCAGCAGTTAGCTGAGTACATCCTCGGTAGTACCAACCCCGCTGGAGTGACCGCAGCATTGGCTCGCTACCAGCAGGAGCGACAACCGGTAAAACACCGGTACCTTTCCGCCGGCCGCGCACTGGCGCGTGGCTTCGTGGAGCCCGTGGCAGACAATGCCTTCGCCATTCCCCTCGTGTTGTGAACCCGATGGATAACGCTCCCTTTTTTGGCGACGACGCGGTTAGGCTCGACTTGCTCCGCCACCGCGCCTTCAACCTGCGCTGGGCGGAGTTGCCGCTGGATGTGATTCCGCTGACGGCCGCTGATCCAGATTTTCCGGCTGCGCCAGTGATTCGGCAGGCCGTAGCGGATTACACCTCGTCCGGGGTGTTCAGTTATGGGCCTGCCGGTGGCCTGCCGTTGTTCCGTAAGAGCGTTTCGCGGTATCTGGATAGTCGTCAGTGCAGTGTGCCGCCAGCCGGGGTCATTGCTGTGAACAGCGCTGCGGCCGGCTTGGCCATGGTGGCACAGCACTGGCTCGCCCCGGGCGACGAAGCCATTGTCTTCGACCCCGTCGATTTTTTGTTCGCCCATGTGGTGCGCGCGGCCGGGGCAATCCCCGTGTCTTGGCGGGTTACCCGCGAGGGTGCTCTGGACCTCGTAGGGCTGGAGCGGTTGATTACTCCGCGCACGCGTATGGTCTGCGTGTGCAATCCGCACAACCCGCTAGGGCGCTGTTTCACGCGCGCGGAATTGGAAGTGCTCGGGGAATTCTGCACGGCCCGTGGTCTGCGCATTCTGAGCGACGAGATCTGGAGCGAGATCGTCTACGCGCCGGCGAAGTTCACCAGCATGCTTGCCTTGTCGCCGGCCGTGGCGGCAAACACGGTGGTGGTCCATGGCTTTTCCAAGGCTTTTGCATTGGCAGGCCTGCGCATCGGCTACGTGGCCATGTGCAGCGCGGACGCCTGTGCCGAAATGCTGGCGGCCAGTCAGCATCCGTCTACCGTCGATGGCGCTGCTACCTTGAGCCAGGTAGCGGCTGCCGCCGCGTACGACCATGCGCTGCCTTGGTTGGACGGTTTCTTGCGTCATCTGCAGGCGCGCCGCGACCAGGTAGTGATGGCCTTGCGTGCCGTACCGGGGTTGGAAGTCATTGTTCCGGACGCCACCTATGTGGTTTTCGTGCGCTTGCCGCCCGCGGTGGGCGATGTGGAAGCTTGCGTACAGCGGTTGCGCGAAGAATTCAGGGTAGCCGTTGTGCCAGGGAGCCCGCGCTGGTTCGGGGACGCAGCAGTCGGCCACTTCCGACTGTGTTTTGCTACTTCGGAAGCGCTGCTGACGCAGGGGCTGGAAAGGCTGGTCACCGGGCTGCTAGTAATGGGCGCCAGTAGCGCAGGCGTGAATCCTTAATGGATAGCCGCTAGCGGCCAACAACTCTTGCCAAGGACTCCTGGGTAAGCGATTTACATTAAAGAAATATGTTTACAATACGGAAAATTCACTGCTGAACTGGCACTCGTCGTGAACACGGCGCCGTGTGCTGAACATGAGGAGCACTGGCATGCCGCAGACGCCGATCTTCCGCCGTCTCTGCTTCGGGACATTGCTTGGCCTGAGTATCGTCACGGTCGTGGCGGCTGGGCAACCGGTAGACCGGGCAGCGTGGATAGATAGCGCGGTAACAGCGACCAGCGACGACCCGAGAAGGGTACCGGTGCCCAAGGGGTTCAACGAACCCGCAGGGTCCATCGTCATCCGCAACGCACGGCTCTTCGACGGTACCGGTGCGCCTGCACGCCCAGCGGCGCTCCTGATTTCGGGTAGCCACGTCCTGCGGATTGGCGCCAGCGAGGCTGAACTCGCCGCACCGGCCGATGCTCAGGTGATTGATGTCGCCGGACGGACGGTGATGCCGGGCCTCATCGACTTGCATACTCATCTCACTTACGTCGAGCAGTTCGGACTGCCTGCTGCCACCAGCGACGAAAGCCAGGCGGGTGCCGCGCTTCGCGGACAGGAGCGGCTACGCTACTTCGTCGAAAGTGGCGTGACCTCAGTCCGTGACGTAGCTTCACACGGCGCAGCTCCCTTCCTCCTGAAGCAATGGGTTGCAAGCGGACGGATCCCCGGTCCGCGCGTGTTCGCTGCCGGTTCACTGATTACGGCAGTGGGAGGGCATGGAACCGAGGGCGAGGCAATGCGGACTGCGCCGTCCTATTCGGATGGTGCCGTCTACGAGGCCAGCGGTGCGGATGGTTTCCGCAACGCCGTGCGGGTCCAGTTTAAGCGAGGGGCAGACCTCATCAAGCTCGGCAGCCACTTCACCCGCGAAGAGGTACGTGCGGCTATCGACGAGGCGCACGCGCTTGGCCTGCGGGTCACCGTCGATTCCGAGACAATCTACACACAGATAGCTGTCGAGGCCGGCGTCGACTGCGTCGAACATCCGCTCCCGCGCTCCGACGAGACTATTCGGCTAATGGCGAAGATGAATGTCTGTTCCGTGATGACGCTGGTGCCCTACCAGTACATCAATGCCGGAGGTGGCTACTACTTCTCCACTTCACGGCGCTTCACGGAGACGGACGCCGTGAATCTCGCTATGGCAAAGAAGATGGACGCCGCAGGCATCAAGATCGGCATCGGTACGGACCTCGTGGTCGGTTGGTACCGCTTCCTGCCCGAGCCGTACCTGCAGGAACTTCGCAACTACGAGTCGCTCGGCAAAACCCCCGCACAGGCACTCATCGCCGCCACTAAGACCAACGCCGAAATACTCGGCATGGCGGATAGGCTCGGCACGCTGGAAGCCGGAAAGCTCGCGGACTTGATCGTCGTCGACGGTCGGCCGGATGAAAATATTGAAGACCTGCGCAAACTCGACCACGTCATCGTGAATGGTCGTGTGGTTGTCCGCAACGGTCGGCTCGACATTCCTCGTCACGTGGAAGAGAAAGCGCCGCTCTTTAACTTTCCTGCACTGAACATGCAATCAATCTCCAAGTGATTACTGGCGAACCCATCGTCACTTTGCCGCTTCATCTGCACAGGTTACCGCCATGCCCACGTTGAACGTCCGCGTCATCTTCGCAGTGCTTGCTGTTTCCCTCTTTCCCGCGGGTTCGGCTCTTGCGGCTGAATCCATCGATGCCGCGCGCTACGACCGGGCCAGCCGGTTCTTCCCGGACAACCGCGACCAACTCGTGCTGAATGCCGCTTTCGTGCCGCACTGGCGCACTAGTGGTAGTGAACGATTCACCTACCGCAAGGAACTCGGGGACGGTCGCGTCGAGTTTGTGGAGGTAATGGCTGCCACGGGACGTCGTCGCCCGGCATTCGACCACGCCATGGTTGCCGCCGGATTGAGCAAGGTAGAAAGCAAGGCGATTGAAGCTGCGCGACTGCCCTTCGCGGATTACGAAGAAACGTCTCCTGACGGCATTACCTTCGCGGTGGCTGGAAAGGCTTATACCTGTTCCACTCGCACGCCCGATTGCCGGGAAGTGCCGGCAAAGCAGGGCGACCCGCTCGCTGTGCCCTCGCCCGATGGCCAATGGCTGGCCTTCTTGGAGGACGGCAATCTGTGGATCCGTTCCGCCGATGGGAAGACGCGCTTCGCGCTGACCACCGATGCAGAGCGGCACTACAGTTATGGCGGGACGCTTGAGTCCACCCGCGGCATTCTGATGACGGGCGCTGCTGCGAGGGCGCTCGCGATCAAGGATGGCAAGCCCGTAAACGGTCCGCCGGGACCGCCAGCACCTCCGGTGGTGCTCTGGTCCCCCGATTCAAGGTATCTCCTATCGCATCGGCTCGACGAGCGTGAACTGCGTGAGATTACACTGGTGCAATCGACACCGACCGATGGCTCTTCGCGCCCGCTCGCCAGTACTTGGCGCTTCGCGATGCCCAATGACCCGGCCGTTGCGACGGCACAATCGTGGGTATTCGATGTTGCCTCCCGCACTGGACGTGCCGTGGACATCCCGGCGCTGCCTATAACGTTCCTGACGCCGGTGGAGGTCCGCGACGCGTGGTGGGCGGCGCATAGCAAGGCGTTCTACCTGATTGCCCGCAGCCGGTACGCCAAGGCCATGAGCCTGCAACTCGTCGACGCGGCTACCGGTCAGGCGCGTGAACTGATCGCGGAGACCGGCAAGACGTTCGTCGAGTCAGCGGACCTTGGCCAGCGTCCCATGGTGCACGTGCTGAAGAACGGCGACGTGTTGTGGTTCTCGGAGCGCGACGGGTACGGGCGTCTGTACCTTTACGACGGCCTTACTGGAAAGCTCAAGCGACCGCTCACCCAAGGCCCCTGGACCGTCCGCAGCTTGCTGCATGTGGACGAGCAGGCCGGGACGGTCTTCGTCGCTGCTACTCGCGAGCCCGGTCCCGACATCGACCCTTACTATCGCAACCTCTACCGTATTCGGCTTGCCGACGGTGCAGTCACCCGGCTCACTCCGGAAGAGGCCGACCACTCGGTCGCAGCGCTGCAGGATTCGATTATCGACCGCCCGGGCTCTTCGTTCGGCTTCTCGCCATCGGGCCGCTATTTCGTGGATACCTATGTGCGTACTGACTTGCCTTCGAAGACCGTCCTGCGACGTGCCGATGGTCGATGGGTAGCCGAGGTTGAACAGGCCGACATCTCGCGTCTGAAAGCATCTGGATTCACCATGCCGGAACGGTTTTCCGCGCTAGCGGCGGATGGCAAAACTCCTCTCTACGGTGTCCTCTTCCGGCCTTCGGACTTCGACCCAGCCAAGCGGTACCCCGTCATCGACAATCCTTACCCTGGCCCACAGAGTCGCCGCACCTCGCCGGATTTGTTGCAGGAAGTGTTCAGCTTTCACGGCGCGCAGGCTGTCGCGGAGCTTGGCTTCATCGTCGTCGCTATGGATGGACGCGGTACGCAAGGACGAACCAAGGCATTCCGGGATGGGTCCTACGGTGGACTGGGGCAGGCGGGACATCTCGATGACCACGTGGCTGTCATCCGCGAACTGGGACGCCGCTATCCGTATATGGATCTCGACCACGTGGGAATCTACGGAACTTCCGGCGGTGGCTATGCGACTGTCAAGGCGCTGGCAACCTTCCCGGATTTTTTCAAGGTTGGTGTTGCCGATGCCGGCAATCATGATCAACGGGGCTATCTCGCCGTCTGGGGCGAAACCTACAATGGGCCAGAAGACGGCGCCAACTACACGGCCGCTGCCAACCGGCTGTTTGCTGCGAACATCACGGGCAAGCTCTTCCTGTTGCACGGCGATATGGACTCCAACGTGCTTCCGAGCCATACGTTGCAAGTGGCGGATGCACTCATCAAAGCCAACCGCGATTTCGACCTGTTGATTGTGCCGAATGCCGGCCATGGCACACTCGAGCCGCGCTCTTATGCCTTGCGGCGTGCCTGGGATTTTCTGGTGCGCCACCTCATGGACGTGGAGCCGCCAACGGGGTATGCCTTTCCACCAGCGCCTGCGAAACATTAGGGGATGGAACGATGACAACCAAAAGGACTAACAAAATGCGTCTGTTGTGGTTAATGCTCCTGCTGTTACCGGCCTTTCCGGCAGCCGCAGAATCCTTCGATGTGGTCCTCGTGGGTGGGCGCGTCATGGACCCGGAAACCGGTCTCGATGCGCCAAGGAATGTAGGGATTGCGAACGGGCGCATCGCGCGCATCACCACTGAGCCACTTGGTGGCAAGCGAGTCATCGATGTCACGGGGCTGGTTGTTGCGCCCGGCTTCATCGACCTG
>CALPVO020000056.1 GCA_943327025.2 Janthinobacterium lividum | reverse complement strand
GGGCGTAAAGGTGCTCAAGCAGGGCATTCATTGGGTGGATCCGTGGGCGTGGGCCCGCCGGCGGCGGACCGTTCATCAAGCGGCGGCAGTATATCAGCCGGGGGTTGGGTAGACTTGTGCCGTGCTTGCTATTCGCAACCTGCCTGCTGCCACGCCTCTGCTCTGCGGTCTGCGCAAGGCCGCGGGCGTGGCGTGGCGGCCGTTGGTGTGGTTGTTGCCGTGGTTGACCCTCCTAGGCGGCGGCTATGCCCCGCCTGCCATGGCCCA
Source organism: Janthinobacterium lividum (assembly GCA_943327025.2). Lineage (GTDB taxonomy): Bacteria > Pseudomonadota > Gammaproteobacteria > Steroidobacterales > Steroidobacteraceae > CAIOHZ01. The sequence continues at coordinate 10,336 of CALPVO020000056.1, read as the reverse complement.
GCTGGCGCCTCCTCCCTCCGCTGAGGCCGAACAGGACCTCGCGCGGGTACGCGACCGCATCCGCGAAGTGGCGAAGGCCTTCGAACAGGACGTGGAGGCGCGCGACCAAGCGGTACAGGCGTTGCGTAGCGCCGAGCAAGAGGTGGCCGGCGCCCGTTCCCGTCTCGACGGTGTACGTTCGAAACTGGCTGCTGCCGAGCGACGGCAGGCCCAGTTGGCCGCTGAAAAGCGCCGTGAGAAGAATGCTCTGGATGCTCAGCGCGCCGCCCTGGCCGGGCAACTGCGCGCCGCCTATTCCACGGGGCGCGCCGAGTCCGCGCGGTTGCTGCTGCAGTCCGACGACCCCGGTGCTTTGCCGCGTCTGCTGGCTTGGTACGGCTACTTCGGGCGTGCGCGCGCCGAGAAGATTCGGGAGATTCGTTCGGCCCTCGAGCGCATCGATACGCTGGACACGGCCCTGGCCGCGCAACAGCTAGAACTCCGTGCGCTGGTGGCGGAGCGTGCGGGCGAAGTAGGGTCGCTAGAAGAAGCGCGCCGTTCGCGTGACCTTTTGGTAGCCGAGGCGCGCGCCCAGGTGGCCAGCCGGGACGCCGAATTGAAGCGCCTGCGGCGCCAGGAAGCCCGCGTCGGCCGGCTCGTCCAGCGTTTGCAACAAGCGGTGGTCGATAAGCCGTTTCGGGCTCCCGCGGGTGGGCGGGCGTTTGCGGCGCTGCGCGGCCAACTCCCTTGGCCGGTGTCGGGCACGCTGGTCGCCCGTTTCGGGCAGGCGAGGGCGGCCGGCCTCAAGTGGGCCGGACATCTCATTGCAGCGCCCGAGGGCACGCCGGTTCGCGCGCCTTATGCCGGGCGGGTGCTCTATGCGGACTGGCTGCAGGGGTTGGGGAATCTACTCATCCTCGACCATGGCGGTGGCTGGATTACTCTTTACGCGCACAACGCCGCGTTGCTGAAAGCCGTGGGTGACCCCGTCGCGGCCGGCGATTCCATCGCCCAAGTCGGCGATACCGGGGGTGAAGGGCGCGCGGCCTTGTACTTCGAGATTCGTCAGGGAAGCGGGCGGGCCAGCAAGCCGGTGAATCCGTCCCAGTTTCTGCGCTAGCCCCACCGCGTTCGCGGGTTGCCAACTGCGTCACACTGAAGCGAAAACCTCCCGCCGGGCTGTCGAACCGGTCACGGATGCGTTTCGGGTTTTTCCTTAAAGTCCGCCTGAACCCTCGCACCGGTGCTGTTCCGGTGATGAGAAGTACATAGACGGGCCCCCAAGCAATGGAAGACACCTCTCCTCCCTCACCATTGACGGTGACGGCCATTCCGACTCCGGAAGCTTTGTTGGTCTTGGCCAGCGCGCCCCTCGATGTGCATGCGCAATTGTTGAAGATGTTGCTGCCGCGAGCACGCCACATCTGTATCTATTCGCCCGACTTGCGTCCGCTCTACCACGGTGAAGGTATGGAGCCGCAGGAAATGCGCGCTGCGGCCCAGTCGGTGCTCAGTGGCCCGTTAGGTAATGCTTTCAGTTTCGATGGCGCGGCGGAACCCGCTAATGACGCCATGATTTATACCTTCTGCTTGCGTGGTGAAGAAGCGCGGCCGCTGGCCGCTGTCGGATTTTTCGTGCCTGGAACGCGCGAGGCGCGACCCTTTTCCTTGGTGCTGAGCTTGGTACGCCCAGCGCTGGAAGTGCTGCAGCGCGAATTGCTGCTGCGGGATGCCATTCAACGCGTGGGGCTTGCTACCCGCGGTACCGGCGAGGCGGATACGCTCGTCGATCTTTCGGCCCTCGAAGGCCAGGTGGACGACCCGGCCGGGTTGCTCGAGGCGGCCTTGAAGCCTATGGAAGCGACCATCGGTGCGCTGGTGGTACCGGACAAGGGTTTGGCCGTCTTGCGCACCCAGCGTTCGCCAAACGGCGCGGATACGCCGGGCGCTCCCGAAGCGCCGCGACTGGTTAGCGCGCTACATCGCCATCTTCTCAACTACGCCCGCATGAATCAGCAACCGCTGGTGGGTTCCACCCGCAAGGATGACCCAGGCGGTTCGCACCGCGTGGTGAGCGTGCCTATCCGCCGCCGCGGGCAGCGTGTGGTCGGTTTTGTCGCTTTCTTTGCACCGCCTAGCGCGCCGGCTTTCGGGGTGCGCGCCTTGCGTATTGCCGAATGGGTGGCGCGTCGCATCTGCGATCTGCTCGATCAGCGCTACGACGCGAATACCGGCCTGCCGATGCGGGTCGAGTTCGAGCGTCAGGCCGAACTGATCTGTAGTAGTTATGGTGTGCACCAGTTGCTGTTCCTCGACGTCGATGGCCTTCAGGACATCAACGAGCGCTATGGACTGCCGGTCGGCGATGAGGTCCTGCTACGTGTAGCGGAGGTAGTGCGTCGCCACTTGCCGCGCGGTGCCGTGGCGGGGCGTCTGGATGGTGGCCGCATGGTAGTTTGCTTGCCGCTCACCACCTTGGAAGTTGCCACTTCTGTGGCTGAAGAACTCAGCAAAGCCGTTGCGGAACTCACCTACCGTCGCGGCGAAGGGCAGGTTGTGGTGAACGCCGGTATCGGCATTGCCAACCTGTCCACGCGAGACACGGATGGCGGATGGCATGACGCGCTGGCACGCGCCTTGGCGTTTGCGGAGGCGGCTTGCCGCCAAGCCAAGCAGCCGGGCCGTGGGCGTGTGCAGTGCTGGGCCGAAGCGGCCGTTCCCTTGGGGCGCACCCAAGACGTGCTCGAGGCGCCGCTGCTGGAACGGTTGATGCGTGCTGTCACGATGGAGGCACCCACCCTCATGGCGCAGCCCATGTTGCCCTTGCAAGGCTATGGGGAGCCACGCTTTGAATTGCTGCTGCGCTTGCCGGCGGATGGCGGCGACCTGCTTTCGCCAGACCGCTGGATGCCGCTGGCAGCCGAGGCTGGGCTGCTGCCCGCCATCGACCGCTGGGTAGTACGCAATGTCATCGATGCCTTGTCTTCGCAGACGGAAGTCGTGGGTCGTCGTCTGGCCCGTTTCGCCGTCAACCTCTCCGCGAACACGCTGGGTAGTGCGACAGCAGCTTCGGCTTTCTTGGGGGAACTCGGCGAACGACTGGTCAGCACCGGCCTGCCCCCCGATGTGCTGGTGTTCGATATTCCTGCGGCAGCCATGCAACCAACGGCACCTCAATGGCCCGTCATTATCGACGCCATCCAGCAATTGCGCGCACTGGGCTGCGGCGTGGCACTGGATGAGTTCGACTTGGACGTGGCTGAAGCCCTTGCGGATCTTTCCTTGCCGCTCACCGAGGTGAAGCTCAACGGCGCGGACTTGCGGGTCATGCTCGAAGATTCGGCCGCGGATACCGCCGTCCGTGGCATGTTGCAGTGGTGCGCATCGCGCGGACTGGACACGGTGGCGAAGTCGGTGGAGACCGAAGCGCTGCGGCTGCGCTCCCAAGAGTTGGGCTGTGTCTACGGCCAAGGCTATGAAGTGGGTCGCGCGGTACCGTTCCGGCAAGTGCTGGAGGACCTAGCCATGTATGAACTGGTGCCACCCGCCCCCAAGGCTGCGACTACGCTGGTGCTACCAGCGCTTGCTCCGTTGCCGACGGAATCCTCGGTCAGCGGGTAACCGGTGGTAAACCGCCGCGTGCATGGCGGCGGATTTTGTTTACGCTGTCGACCATGACAGTGCCGAACCTGCGCGGCTACGCCGCCTTCGCCGAAATGCCAGTACAGCCGGCCGAGCTGTGGCGCTGGCTCACGGAACCGACCTTGCTGCTGCGTTGGTACGCGGTAGCGGTGCAGTTCGACTTGCGTCATGGAGGCCGCTTGGTGGCGCGGTTTCCCGACGGTGTCACCGCCCACGCCCGCGTGATGCAGCAGGACCCGTTGCGGCGCCTCTCTTTTGCCTTGGATCCCGCGGCTGGCTGGCCTAGCGCAGCCGTGGTCAGCGAAGACTGGATCATTGACGCCAGGCCCGGCAAGGTCATGCTGCGTATCTTGGGTGAGGGAGTGCCCATGACGCCCGCTTGGGCTCCGTGGCTGCGTCAGCAGCAGTCCCGTTGGGCAGTGTCGCTTGCCCAGTTGAAGCAGTCGGTTGGACCTGCAAGAGTGCAGTAATGCGCGGTATCGCTTTATTCCTGTCGGGTTGCCTATGCTGGTCAGCAGCCTTTGCCGCTGCGCCGCCGGTGGCGTTGGTGGGTGGCACAGTCTGGACCGGCGCCGGCGCGGCCATCCCCAACGGGGTGGTGGTCATCGAGGGCGACACCATTCTGGCGCTCGGGCCCATGGCCTCGACGCCCGTGCCCGACGGAGCCCAAATCATCAGTACGGAAGGTATGACCGTCCTGCCGGGCTTGGTGGACCTGGCGGTCCAGTCGTGGCGATTAGGGCACGGTAATCCCGCGAAGGCCGACCCCATCCTGCGCCCCTTGGCAGCTCGTGTCGTCATGCCCTGGACGCTGGGCGTGCAACTCACCGCCGGGGTGACCACCGTGCGCGAAGTGGGCGCGCCGGCAGCCACGGCGCTGGATTTGCGGCGAAGGGTGGCGGAAAAGCGGGTCCCCGGTCCGCGGCTCGTGGTGGCCGCCCCAGTACTGGAACGGCAGGGACATCCCGAGCCCGATGCCACCGGGCGACGAACCGTGCAATCTGTGGCGGAAGCGACTGCCGCCATGAGGCAGTGGTTGGATGATGGGGTGGATGCTTTCGTGGTGGCTGCTCCCGAGGAGTGGACGCCCGAAGAATTGCAGTCGATGGTGGCGCTCGCGCATGCGGCGAGTCGCCCGGTGTGGGCCGAACTGCGTTGGGCCTCCGGGGTCGCTCCGGCCATGGCAGCCGGCATGGATGGCCTGCTGGGTTTGGGCCTCGACACGGCCCCCGATTGGCCGCCGGAAGCGCTGGCAGCCGTGCAAGCACGCGTCGCCGCGGGGCAAATCGTCTGGTGGGCGCCGCAACTGGCGCCGTTGGCCACTTGGCGGCGCTGGTCGGTAGATGCCGAACCACTAGACTCGCCGGCGGTGTTCCAGGCTCTACCTGCCTTGCTGGCGCAGGATTTGCGCGCTTCCTGGACGCCTTATTCGTTGTTGGCGCCACCGCCTTACGCGCAGTTGCGGAGCCAATCTGCCGGCGCCCGGGTCCGGGCCTTGCGCGCGGCAGGTGCGCGTGTGGTGACAGGCAGTGCAGCGGGGCAGTCGGCACTGCCGCAAGCGCTGGCGCTGCACGAGGAAATCTTTGCGTTGGTGCGCGAGGCCGGCCTCACTTCTGAAGAAGCGCTGCGTGCCGCCACGGTGGATGCCGCTGCAGCAGTCGGTCGTCAGGGTGTTCTGGTTCCGGGGGGCGTTGCCGATATCATTGCGGTGCGCGGCCCAGTGCTCGAGGATATTGGCTTGTTGCGGGAAGTGGCCTTGGTGTTTGCTGCTGGCAGGAGAATGAAGTGACGGCGTTCGTGTTACGCGCGGTATTTGCCGCGCTGGGGTTGTGGTTGGCGACTGCATGGGTGGATGGCATCAGTGTCGATACACCAGCCACGCTGTTGATGGCCGGTCTGTTGCTGGGTGTGGTGAACGCCACGGTGCGGCCGCTGCTCATGTTGTTGACGCTCCCTTTGGCGGTCGTCACGCTGGGCATCTTCTTGTTGGTCATCAATGCCTGGATGGTGGGGTTGGTGGCGTGGATGCTGGATGGCATGACCGTCGCTGGTTTTTGGCCGGCGCTCTGGGCCTCGTTAGTCATCGGCATTGCTGGTGCCGTGGGTAATGCCCTGTTCGGGCAGCCCGGCGGCGTGAAAGTGCACGTGCAGCGCGGTCCGCGCGACTAAGCGCTGGCGGCTATTTGCCGCTGGATGTGGCTTGCTTTCGGCCGTTACCGTTGCCGTTGCCGTTGCCATTCCCCGGCAAGTTGATGACTGCCACGCTGGCCAGCACGATGATGCCGCCTACCCATTGGATGGGAGTGAGTGCTTCGCCCAGCAACCACCAGCCCACCAGCGTTGCTACCAGCGGGTTCACGTAGGCGTAGGTGCCCAGTTTCGCTGGCGAGACGCGCGGCAGCAGATAGGTGAACGCCGTATAGCCAATGCAAGAACTGAACAGCGTCAAAAAGATCAGCGCCACCACGGTGTTGGTAGACAAGTGAACCGGTAGCGTTTCACCGGCCATGAAACTCATCGGGACGAGCATGAGGCCGCCCGACCCCAACTGCAGCGCGTTGAACATGAGCGGTTCCGTGGTGGGCGGGTAGCGCCGGAAATACGCAGTGCCGATACCCCAGGCAATGCAGGCTGCGAGTACCACCAACATCCATAGCAACGGCGATTCGTGCCCGTCGCCGCGTGGCAGCAATAGCAGCGCCACACCACCAAAGCCCAGCACGATGCTGCCCCAGGCGCGTTTACCGAGCGCTGTCCCCGTACCGCCCAGGCTGCCGAAGATGACGATGAAGAACGCCGAACTGGCGTTCAGGAGTGCCTGTTCGTTGCTGGCAATATGGCGGGCGGCGACGACATTGAGCATGGTGCTCAGCACCACGGTCATGACTGCCATGAAAAGGATGTGTCGCCATTCGCGCCGCGATTCCGGCAGGGAATAGCCCAGCCAGCTGGCGATACCGAACAAGATGCCACCGGCCAAGATGCCGCGAATGGCCACGGCCAGCATGGCGGGCACTTCGGCCACCATCACTTTGGTGGCCACGAAACTAGAACCCCAGATGAGGTAGACAGCCGCAAAGGCGGCCATCAGCCGTAGCGGGTCTCCGGGGGAAAGACGGGAAGTGGGGGCGCGCACGCCGCGAGTATAGCCATGGCGCACCCGGCGCCATGGCAAGCAATTCTTGCCGCGCGGCAACTAGCCGCTGGGCGCGTGCCGGGTGGCTACGCGGTACAGCCAATAGCCGATGGCCGATAGTACGGCCAGCCCTGCCCATTGGCCGGGACGCCAAGCCTCGGCCACTGCCAGCACATCGGGGTTCGAGGTGTAGGCGATGGGGATAGCCATCAGGATGCCGATGATGGCTTCGCCCGTGATGAGCCCAGCCGCGAACAGCATGCCGTTGCGTTGCAAGGTCTCGGTTTCGGCGGAACCCGTCGTACCCTTATTGGCACGTGCGGCATGCCAGCGCGTAGCCAGTTCGCTGATCAGGCCGCCAGCCAGGATAGGCATGGAGACGTCCAAAGGCAGGTAGATGCCGACGGCCACCGCGAGGACTGGCGCACTCCAGCGCGAGCCGCGACGCTTCAGCCACAAGTCTAAGGCGATGATGCCGGCGCCGACTACCGCGCCCAGCGCAATCATGTCCCACGGCAGTTGACCGCCGAACATCCCTTCAGCCACGCTCTTGACCAGCGTGGCTTGCGGAGCGGACAGCGCTTGCACGCCAGGCCGTGCCGGCTCACCGATGCCGTAAGCCTCTTGCAGCAGGTTCAGTACTGGTGCCATGACGGCCGCGCTCGCGAGTGCGCCAATGCCCAGCATCACTTGCTGCCGCCACGGTGTGGCGCCAACCAACTGGCCTGCCTTCAAGTCCTGCAGATTGTCACCGGCTACAGCCGCGGCATTGCATACCACCGCACCGATGAACACCACCGCCACGGCGCCGCGGCCGATGTCGTCGCCCAGTAGTGCCAACAGGACGAGCGAAGCGAAGAGGATGGTGGAGATGGTGATGCCGGAGACTGGGTTGTTCGAGGAGCCCACCAGACCGGCCATGTAGCCGCTGACGGAGCTGAAGAGGAAGCCCGCCACTACCATGATGATGGCCATGGCGAGCGCTACTCCCACGGTGCCCACCACGAGGTAGTAAAGAATGAACAAGGGCACCACGAACAGTGCGATGCCCGACATGACCAGCGGCATGGGCAGGTCGCGCTCGGTGTGCGGCACATCGCCCGCGGCCTGCGTGCGCTTTGAAAAACCACTGCGGATGCCAGCGCCGAGGGATTTTCGCAAGGACCACAGCGCCCACAAGCCGCCGACCACCATGCAGCCCACGCCGATATAGCGAATGCGCAACTTCCACAGCGTGAAGGCCACGCCTTCGGGGTCCGTGATATCCGCCAGCGCCGCCATGACCTGTGGGTCCTGCGCGGCGAAGAACGTGTTGTAAAGCGGAATGGCCAGCCACCAACTGAAGGCACCACCGGCCGCGACCAGGATGCCGACATTCAGGCCGACGATGTAACCGACGGCGAGCAGCGCCGGGGAAAAGCCATAGCCAAAGAAAGCCACGCCGCGGTCACCCACGAAGCGCGAGATGCTGAAGGTTTCCGGAGCGAGGCGCAGGCCTGAGGTGGCGAACTTGAACAGGCCACCCGCCGCAGCGGAAAGTCCGAGCCACTTGAGGCCGCTGGCGGCATCGGCAGTACCGGCGCCAGCCTTCAGCACTTCGGCGGCGGCGACACCTTCCGGGACCTGCAGCTTTTGCTCGAGGATGAGCGTGCGGCGCAAGGGCACGCTAAACAGCACACCGAGCAAGCCACCGAGCCCGACGATGGTGAAGGTCCAGAGGTAGTCAAAGCGTTGCCAGTGTCCGAGCAGGATGAGCGCGGGCATGGTGAAGATGGCGCCAGCGGCAATGCTGCTGCCCGCCGAAGCGCCGGTAGCGACGATGTTGTTCTCGAGGATGTTCGGCGGGCCGAACAGCCGCAGTACAGCCATGGCGATGACCGCCGCTGGAATGGCGGTGGCCACTGTCAGTCCGGCGAATAGCCCGAGATAGGCGTTGGCCGCCGCGAGGATGACGGTGAGAACCAGCGACAGCAGGACGGCCTTCACCGTCAATTGTGCGGGAAGGGCGGTGCCCGTGGAGTGGTCGTTCACTGATGTTCCCCCGGTGGATTGTTTGGCCGAGTATGACCGAACGCCGGGGGAGAGGAACAGAGGGCTCCCCCTCAGGTGGTTTCGGCGGCGTCCCGGTCCGTGGGTTTGCGGACTCGCGACAGAATGCGCGACATGATGATGCCGGCCTCGTAGAGAATCCACATGGGCAGGGCCATGGCGCACTGTGACACGGCGTCTGGCGGTGTGAGGATGGCCGCAATGATGAAGATGCCGATAATGACGTAGCCGCGGGATTCCGCGAGCTTGGCCACTTTCACGAGACCCGTTTGCGTGAGCAGCACCACCGCGATGGGAATCTCGAAGGCCAGCCCGAAGCACAGGAACAGGATGAGTACGAAATCGAGGTACTGCGTGATGTCCGTCATCATGGTGACGCCCGCCGGGGTGGTGGCGGCGAAGAACTGGAACATGAGCGGAAACACGACGTAGTAGGCGAAGGACACGCCCGCATAGAACAGCAGGATACTGGTGAGCACCAACGGCGCGGCGAACTTGCGTTCGTGTTTGTAGAGGCCAGGCGCCACGAAGGCCCAAAGCTGGTAGAGCACGACGGGCATGGCCAGAAACAGCGCTACATAAAGCGATAACTTGAACGGCGCCATGAATGGCGAGACGACGCTGGTGGCAATGAGTTTGCTGCCTGGCGGCAGCTGCTGGATGAGTGGCTGCGATACCAACGTGAACAGTTCATTCGAGTAGGCGATACAGGGCAGGCCCAGCACTACCACCGCGGCCAGTGCCTTGACGAGGCGGTCGCGCAGTTCGAGGATATGAGAAGTCAGTGAGCCTTCGCCGAGGCCGCGAGTTTCAGACGAGTGGTCGGTCATGTTCGTTCACGGTGGAGGTCGGCAAGGAATCGGGCGCCAGCGGCGGCGGTACCGCTTCCGGGCCGGCGGGCACGTTCACGGCTGCCATGGCAGGATGTTGTACTGCTTCCGGGCCGGTGGACACGGCTTCTGACCGGACCGGTACGGCTTCGGGGCCGGTGGGAACGGCTGCTGCTGCTGGGCGGCGCGGTGCTTCCGGACCGTCCGGCACGTCACTCACGTCGGGGATGGCGGGTGGGTTGTTGAGTGTCTTCGCGCGTTCCGGGTCACCCAGTGACCATTCGGCTACGCGGGTTTCGTGGTCCAGTTGGTCTTGCATTTGGCGGACCATTTGCCGCGCGCGACCGGCCCAGCGGCCAACATCGCGCGCGAGCTTCGGCAGCTTGTTGGGCCCAAGCACCAACAGCGCTACCAGCGCGATGAGCAGCATCTCGCTGAAACCGACCTCGAACATGCATTAGCTCCAGTCGACACGACTACCCCAAGAGGGGCGCCCCTTGGGTAAACCAGGACGGCAGCCCCTAGGTGGCGGCTGCTTCAAGCGCTGCAGAAGGCTTCAGGCCTTCTTGCTGTCGTCAGCGACCGGTGCCGCTGCCTTGGCGTCCTTGGTCTCCTTGGCAGACTCTTCTTCGTCGCTGATGCCTTTCTTGAAGCCGCGCACGGCGGCACCGAGGTCCGAGCCAATGTTCTTGAGCTTGCC
>CALPVO020000055.1 GCA_943327025.2 Janthinobacterium lividum | reverse complement strand
TCACGGCGGAAGGTGCACCGCCAGTTGTTGGTCGAGCGCCGTTAATTCCAGCTCGGCACGAACCCGGGCGGCCTCGGCGCCTTCCGCCGGAAAGCCGAGCACTACACTCAAAACAAGCCGTTCACTCACCCGCTCCAACCCCTGTAGCACCTGGCGCAGCGTCTGCAACTCTAGGCGCACCGTCGCATGCTCCCAGGGCGCGCGGGGTTCGGCTTCGGCAGCCGCGAGCGCCGCCACAGCCGCTAGCCGATGCCGTTGAATGATTGCCGGCAGCGCACTGCGTAGTGCGACGGCTTCCGCTTTGCCGGTCTTTTCCAGCAGTTCACGCAGCCGCGCGGACATGGCCGCCAACTGGGCTGGGGCAGCAGTGCCCGACCGTACGGGCAGAATGTAGGCGCTGAGCAGAACCAGCCCGCAACCCAGCAAAGTCGCCAGCAAACGCGCATCCGCCAGTTCTTCCGTGTAGGTACCAACGGTGGCGGACAAGCACAACACCCAGACGGTGGCGCCGAGAACCGTCAAGGAATAGTTCGCGAACAAAGCGGCGCCCATCAGGAACGCGGCGAGCGCAGTCAGCGCCATAAACCACAGCGGATGGGTGACGAAGTGCAGCAGCAAGACCGACAGCAGCACGCCCAGCACCGTGCCGCACAAGCGCATGCTGAAGCGACTGATGGAGCCGGCCACATCCGGCTTGCAGATCCAAGCGACCGTCAGGGGAATCCAGAAACCATGACCGTCCAGCAGGCCGTTCAGGGGGCTGATTGCCAGCGCGGTAGCGACGGCATAGGTGCCCGCAAATTTCAGTGCATGCCGTACGTGGAGATCTTGCCAGTGGAAATGGGCGCGTAGCGCCGACAAACTTGGCAGCGTCGCCGGGCCCGGCGTAACGGCGACTGCACGTCCCGCCACGCGCCCGATGGGCCAACGAGAGTTCAACAGTGCCACCGCTTTGGCAAGCCCTGCACCGAGCGCCGCTACGAGCCGCCTGTCGCGGTCTGCACAGGCCGCGCAAGCCAATTCGAGTTCGCTCAGCGCCGCTTGCAGACGCGGTGCGCTGTGGCGCCAGGTCAGGCTATGTTCCATTTCGCGAGCCAGTCTTCCCGCTGCAGCGACCACAGCGGCCATCGCCGCGGCTTCGGTACGGGTAGCCGCTGTTTCCGGCGTTGCGGAACTTGATGCCTTGGATTGGTCGAGCGCCACGAGGAACACGCGGCAAGCTTCCACCTCGTCCAGCAAGCCCTCCAGCCAACGCCGCGTCTCCTCGCCGGCGCGACTGTTCGTCATGGACGTCGTGGCCGCCTCGATCGCAGCAACGACCCGCAGGTCCGCACGACGCATCCCATGCTCGGCGCAAGCCGCGGCCAACTGCCGGAAAGCGACCGCCAACTTGCGGCGGGTGGGGTAATAGCGGCCCAACGGCCACGCCACGCAAGCCACCACAGCAGACACCACTCCCGCCGCGAGATACCAACCGGCTGCCACAAAGGCCGTGGCGGGGGGCACCGGTATTGACGAATACAAGGAAAACAAGGCAAGACCAAACAAGGCCACCAAGCCGGAGCGCGGGCCAATGGCGCCGGCGAATCCCACCAACGCCGCTACGCCGAGCGCTGCGCCGAGATGCAACCCAGGGGACCCGGCCCCCAGCGCGCCCACCAAGACGGCCAGTGCTGTGCCCAAAGCCGTCAGCAGCATCGCCTTCAGGCGCTCGCCATACGGCTCCGAGAAATCGGCCAGATTGGTGAGCAGTACCCCTAGGGCCACAGGCGTGGCCGCCCCATGCAAACCGGTGGCCTGTGCAAGGAAAAGCGCCAAGAAGATGCCGCAGGCATTACGCAGGGCAGGAGCCACCGCGACCAGCGCGGGGTCGACCGTGAAGCAGGAACGCAGCACCTGCCGACCCACGGGCAACAGCAGCAGCACTCCGAACGTAACGGCCGCAGCAACGAGCAGCGTCAGGGTATTCACGAACAAATGACTGCGGCGTAGCCTTCGGGCTTGAAACCCACTAGTGGCTTCCCTGCACCCGTCAACACGGGCCGCTTGATCATGCCGGGCTGCGCCACCATCAGCGCAATGGCGCGCGCCTCATCCAGTCCCATCTTCTCGGCCTCCGGCAGTTTCCGGAAGGTGGTCCCCGCCCGGTTCAGCAGGACTTCCCAGCCGATTTCCCGACACCACTCCTGCAGCTGTGCCGCCGTAATGCCTGCTTTCTTGTAGTCATGAAAGACATACGACACACCGGCTTGATCGAGCCAGTCCCGGGCTTTCTTCATGGTGTCGCAGTTGGGAATACCGTAGAGCGTCAGGGACATGAAGGTGGTTCCGGTGAAGCAGAGAAACGCGGCGTCATTAGCGACTGCAAGCCAGTGGTGCTAACGAGGGCCTGCAGCCCACATAAGAACCCCGCTAGGGCAGCATACCTGCCCCCGGTCTGCGGGGTAATATCTTGCGGCGGGAACCGGGGAAGCGGCGCCTGCGGGGAATACAAGGAAAACCATATGTCAGCCACCCAAGCCCTGCCCGCTGCCGGCTCTGCCGCAGTCTCCGCCGCCACGGCCTTCCAGTTCACGCCGCTGGACTGGGGCATCATCGCCGCCTCCATCTTCATCAGTTTCCTGCCCGCGCTGTTCTTCTGGCGCCGGGCCGGTCAGAACACCAGCGAGTTCTTCACCTCCGGCCGGGCCGCACCGTGGTGGCTGGTGGGCATCTCCATGGTCGCCACCACCTTCAGCACGGACACGCCGAATCTCGTCACGAACCTCGTGCGGCAAGGTGGCGTTTCCTCGAACTGGTTGTGGTGGAGCTTCCTGCTCACGGGAATGCTCACCGTATTTTTTTACGCCGCCCTGTGGCGACGTTCGGGTGTGCTCACGGACCTCGAGTTCTACGAAATTCGCTACTCGGGTCGCGCCGCGCGCGCCCTGCGCGGTTTCCGTGCCATATTTCTCGGGCTGTTCTTCAACTGCATCATCATGGCCGCCGTTAACCTTTCGGCTGCCAAAATCGGCAGCGTGGTGCTGGGCTGGCCCATGGAACAAACGCTGCTCGTCTGTGGCGTCATGACCATCTTCTTCGCCTCCGTCTCGGGCCTATGGGGCGTATTGGTCACGGACACGCTCCAGTTCGGCATCACCATGACCGGCACCTTCGCCATGGCCTGGTTCGCATTGGATCGCCCCGAGGTAGGCGGCCTTTCCGGCTTGCTGGAGAAGATTCCGGCCAGCCAGTTGGCCATGCTTCCCGACTTTGGCGACTGGAGCACCACCCTCACCGTCTTCGTTCTGCCACTTACCGTGCTGTGGTGGAGCGTGTGGTACCCGGGCTCCGAGCCGGGCGGTGGCTCCTATGTCGCGCAGCGCATGTTGGCCTCCCGTAGCGAGAAAGACGCCATCACCGGCACCTTGCTGTTCCAGGTACTGCACTACGCCCTGCGCCCTTGGCCATGGATTTTGGTCGCACTTTCTTCAACGCTGGTGTACCCGCAGTTGCAAGACCTCTCTGCCGCCCTACCTTATGTGGACCCACGCTTGGTGGGCGATGACATCGCCTACCCCGCCATGATGAAGTTCCTGCCGGCAGGGTTTCTAGGCTTCGTGGTGGCCGGCACACTCGCTGCCTACCGCTCCACTATCGAAACCCATCTGAACTGGGGCACGTCCTACTTGGTGCACGACTTCTACCGCCGCTTCCTGCAGCCAGACCATGCCGAAAAACACTATGTGCTGGTCGGGCGTTTGGTCACCGCGGGTCTCATGGTGTGCGCCGGCTTGGTGACTTACTTGCTAAGCACAGCCAAGGAAGCTTTCGAACTGATCCTCTCCATTGGTGCCGGCACCGGCTTGCTGTATCTGCTGCGCTGGTTTTGGTGGCGTGTTACTGCCTGGAGCGAGATTGCCGCCATGGTCAGTTCCTTCCTTGTGGCGTTGGCCTTCTTTCTGGCGCGCAAAGCGGGCCACGTCTTCCCGGACAATCTTCCACTACTCGCCACTGTGGCCGTCACCACGGTGGTGTGGGTGACGGTGGCCTACCTTGGGCCGCAGACCGAGGAGTCCACGCTCATGAAGTTCCATGCCCTAACGCGCCCCGCAGGGCCGGGTTGGCGCCGCATCCGCGAGAAGAGCGCCTTGGGGCCGGAGGGCACACCGGGCGATTCGCTCGCCCAAGCCATGCTCGGTTGGGTCCTCGGCTGCGCCTTCATCTACGCGGCGCTCTTTGGTACGGGCAGCTACTTGTACGGCCACATGCCACAGTTCTATGCCTGCCTCGCTGTCTGCGTCGTTAGCGGCATTGGCGTACAGCGCGTGCTGGCTGGCCTGCACTCTCGCGCATGAGCACGACCCAAGCCGTCATCTTGGCGCGAGGCCTCGGCACGCGCATGCGGCGCGAGCTTGCAGCCAGTGCTACTGGGGAACAGCCAAGCACAGCTACCCCGAAAGGCACCGCGCCGGCGCTGGCTGCACAACAGGCTGCCGCCGCAGCCAATGGCGCGAAAGGCATGATGCCGTTCGCTCGCCCGTTTCTGGATTACTCGCTATCGGTATTGGCCGAAGCGGGCATTCGCGAGGCCGTGCTTGTAGTCGGGCCTGAACACGACGAGATGCGCCGTTACTTCAAGCGTACTGCCGCCGGTCGACGGGTAGCGCTGCGGTTTGCCGTACAACAAGAGCCCCGCGGCACGGCCGATGCCTTGGCAGCGGCCGCCAGCGCCGTGGATGATGCTGCCTTCCTCGTGCTGAACTCTGACAATCTCTATCCGCTGGCTGCCGTCCAAGCACTGGCAGCGCTAGGCAGCAGCGGTTTGGTGGCTTTCGAGGCCCGCGCTCTGGCGAGTGGCGGTATCGAACCGGAGCGCGTATTCAAGTTCGCCCTGCTCGACATCAATCCTGAAGAACAACTACGTACCATCGTCGAAAAGCCGGCGCCCGACCACCCTCTGGCCATGCGTCGGGAGCATTGGGTGTCCATGAACCTCTGGTCGTTCACGCCGCGTATCTTCAATGCCTGCACGCGCATCGCGCCCTCCTCCCGCGGTGAACTCGAACTGCAGGATGCCGTAACGTTCGCTATGCAGGAGTTCGGCGAACCGTTTCATATCATCCGTTCGCACGAACCCGTGCTGGACCTCTCGAGCCGCGCGGACATCGCCGTGGTGGGCGCCCATCTCGCGACGCTCCACCCGCAGCCCTGACCATGCATCACCATTACCGCATTCCGGGCCGCATCGAATTGGTGGGCAAGCACGTCGACTATGCCGGTGGACGCTCCATCACCTGCGCCGTGGACCTGGCCATTACTGCCGAAGCCCGCGCACTGGCAGCACCCGTGTTGCGCGTGCAAGATTCACAACGCCCGGAAGTGGTCGAACTGGCCTTGAACGACGACTGCACTGCAGCCGCGGGCCACTGGAGCGTCTACGCGGCGGCCGTGGTACGGCGGCTATGCCGCGATTTTCCCGGCATACGCACGGGGGTGGACCTTCGCCTGCAGAGCACCTTGCCGGAATCCGCAGGCCTCAGCAGTTCGAGCGCGTTCGTGGTGGCGGTCGCCACAGCGCTGGTGGAAGCCAACGGCCTGCCCGCGACGGAACGCTGGCTGGAGGCCATCCCCACCACACTCGCTCGTGCAGAGTATTTCGGCGCCATGGAAACCGGGGCACCTTTCGGGCCGTTCGCTGGCGACCTCGGCGTTGGCGTTCGTGGCGGGGCACAAGACCCGGTAGCCATTCTGTGCGCTCAAGAGGGCCATTGCGGCGTATTCAGCTACCTACCCGCCACCCTGCACGAATACGTACCGTGGCCAAAACAGCAAGTGCTGGTGGTCGCGGTCAGTGGTGTTGAAGCCACCAAGACCGGCAATGCCCGCGCGCAGTACAACCGCGTGGCGGACTCGATGCGGGCGCTGGCGAGTGCCGCGAGCGCCACGAAAATGACGAGCGCCGCGAATACCACCCATCAGTCAAGCGAAGTAGGCACCGCCACCGTAGCGGCGCTACTGGCACAAGGCAACCGTGCGTTTCTCGAGGGCATCGCGGCGAAAGGGCTTCCCGATTTTCCCGGTGACTACCTGCTGCCTCGTTTCGAACAATTCTGCGAGGAAGTGGGAACGGTGGTGCCAGCCGTTGCTGCCGCACTAGCCGCCGGCGACCTCGAGGCCCTGGGCCAATGGGTAGACCGTTCGCAAGCACTGGCGACAGCCGGCCTTCGCAACCAAGTTCCTGAAACCATCGCCCTGCAACGCTCGGCCCGCGAACTGGGTGCAGTCGCCGCCTCGGCTTTCGGCGCCGGGTTCGGTGGCGCGGTCTGGGCCATGGTCGCCGCGGACAGCGCCGAGGAATTCCGGAAGCGCTGGGGCCAGCAATACTTGGCGGCGTTCCCGGCGCACGCAGCCAAGTTCCGCAGCTTCATCACGCGCCCCGGCCCGGGTGCGACAGCGGTAGAATCTCAGCCGTGAGCACCACCCACACACCCGTCGGCCTGAAGATTCCCTTGCGGAATCTGCACCTCGCGCCATCCAAGGAATCCGTCCACCACTGGTTCGGTGGCGACCCGGTCGGCACGGCAGTGATGAATGCCCTGTCGCTAACTTTTCCCGACGGCGAGAAATTGTTCATTGATGCCGTGCGCCACTTCCGTGGTGCGGCCGAAGGGGAACTGGTCGAGCAGATTCGCGGGTTCATCCAGCAAGAATCGGTGCATGCCCGCGAACACGAAACGCTGAACCGCTTGATTGACCGGCAACGCTACCCCGGAGCGGATGTCATTTCGGCCCTGACGCGCGAACGTACGAATCAAGCGCGTGAGCGTGGGCCCATGACCATGTTGCTGGCCACTATCGCGCTGGAGCACTTCACCGCCATCATGGCGGACCAGTTGCTGCAAGAAGACACGCTGTCAGGCAAGGTGCCGGAACACATTGCGCGGCTTTGGCGTTGGCACGCCGTAGAAGAAACAGAACACAAAGCCGTGGCCTTCGATGTTTACAAGGCGGTTACGCGAAACTGGAGCGGTTGGCGTCGCTATCGCTTGCGCTGCCTGACGATGCTCCTTGTGAGCATCCGTTTCACGCGGCACATTACCGACTACGCCTGCCTGCTGCTCGAGGCCGATGGCTACAGCAAACGTGAAGCACTACGTGCCGTGCGCCGCCACTTGTGGAGTAACCCCGGCCTTTTTCGGCGCGGCTGGCGCACTTGGCTCGCTTGGTTCAAGCCGGGCTTTCACCCTTGGGCCATTGCCACGCCACCAGCGTTTGCCGCATGGAAAGCCGAGTTCGACGCACTAGCGGGATAAAGCGGCGAATAGCCGACCGGCTTCGTCCGGCGTCACCTGCAGAGCGAATTCATCCGACAATAGCCTGTGAAGGAACGCGGCGTTTTCGACGCTTTGTAGTTCTTCACCCTGCGCCGTCATCACCCGGTAGTCGCGATTGCGCAGCGAAAGAATGCGGTCAGGCAGCAACCGCGTTACCACCAGGTTATTCACAAACACCGCTGCGGGGTGGCGGTGTGAATAGAAGTGCCCGAGTTCGCAGTCGGTTTCGCCGTAGCGGTGAAGTTCGAAGCGGTAAAGCGAATACCACCCCGCGTCCTTGAAGCACTGTAGATGGAACTCGCCGGTGCGCGGTTGCGCCACGCGATAACGACGCCAACCGTCCACACCCTCGGCACCACCCAACGGTACCGGCACCCGCGGACCGAGTGGACCAAAGCCAACATCTACCAAATAGTCCACGCCTTCCAGCGACACCAGCGTGATGCGATGGGTGAGCCCCGGATGAATATCTTGGTTATAGATAACACGCGCCAGGAGCAGGCGTGTCTGGAAGCCGACCGCTTCCAGCATGGCTAACAGCAAAGCGTTCTGCTCGAAGCAATAGCCGCCACGGCGACGTTCCACCAAACGTTCGAACAGTGATGGCAAGGCGAGCGGCATTTCCTCGCCCAGCTGCACACTGACACTGGCGAAGGGGAACTGCTCAAGGTGTCTCGCCATCAACTGTTCCAGCAGCGTCAGGGAAGGGGCTGCTGCTACCAAACCTAGCCGTGCCAAATAGTGCGGGAGTAGCGGGGTACCCGGCATGGCGTGTTCGGCCACGTGCATTATTCGCCCGCCACTACAGAGGCCACGACGGCGCCCAACAACGGCACAATCTCTCGCGGATTCATACGCACCTGCAGTCCGCGCTGCCCACCGTTCAAATAAACCAAAGCATGCTCCAACGCGGCGGCTTCCACAGCCACCGGTACTCGTTTCATTTGTCCAAACGGACTGATACCCCCAACCTTGTAACCCGTCAGGCGTTCGGCATCCATCGGCGGCATCATCTCGGCGGCCTTACCACCCAGCGCGGCTGCGAGTTTCTTCATGGAAACCTCACGGTCGGAGGGAAGAATGACACAAGCCGGCTTCCCATCCACCTTGGTCATCAGGGTTTTAAGCACGCGGGCAGGTACCTCGCCCAAGGCCTCCGCCGCCTGCATGCCGACGCGGTCGGCGCCTGGGTCGTAGTCGTAGTGGTGTACGGTGAACTTGGCACCGGCTTGTTCAAGCGCTTTGGTGGCGCGGGTAGAGGATGACATTCCGCAGAGTATCCAGGGAAAAAAGACAGCGACGATGCTGACATAGCGAGAGAATAGGAAAAAGCAGCCGTTCGAACCACTGCCACAAACTTCCTGAATGGTACCTCTACTGTAAGGCGGCATAATCCGTGATGGGCGACGCGTATCGGAAAAGTTCTCTGCTCTCCTCAGGAGGACTGTCATGTTGACTCTGGAGATGCACGGCTCTATGGACTTTGGCTGGAGCAACCGACTAGTACCAACCCGGCGCGCTGCCATCGAGCGTATTTCCAGCGTGCAGCCGGCAGCCTATGCGCGTACCCGCAACCATCTCGAGGGCGCTGTCACGGGCCTGTCGCCTTACCTGACCCACGGCTTGGTCACGCTGCGCGAAGTGCTGGTGGGCGTTCTGGAAAAGCACCCGTTGGAGGTGCAGCACAAGCTGGTCTACGAACTGGGCTGGCGCGAATTCTTCCGCCACGCGTGGCACCACGCAGGCATGGGCATTTTTTCCTCGCTGCATGGCGGCCCACGCCCCGAGGCAGCCTACCTTCCAGAACTACCCATCGATATTCGCGAAGCACGCAGTGGCGTGCCAGTAGTGGATGAAGCTGTCCGTACGCTCTATGCCACCGGCACCCTGCACAACCACGCCAGAATGTGGCTGGCCAGCTATGTGGTGCATATTCGTGGCGTGCACTGGCGTGCTGGTGCCGACTGGCTGGTGGCACACCTGCTCGACGGCGACCTGGCCAGCAACCACCTCAGCTGGCAATGGGTAGCGGGCACCGGTAGCCACAAGCCCTACCTCTTCAATGCCGACAACGTAGCGCGCTTCGCGCCGCCACACTGGCATAGCCCTGGTACCGCCATTGACCGAACTTACGAAGAACTGGACCGTGTGGCCCGCGGGCTGGAGGCCGTACACCGTGAAGAGCGCACCGGACTGAGCAGCACGGCGGAGCCCGCGTTGCTGCACGTACCTCCGACCTCGCTCGGCCTGCAGAAGCCAGACACGAAGGCGCTGGAGCAACTTCGCGGCCGCCCTGTGTGGCTAGTTCACCCTTGGGCACTACGCGCCCCACCGGCGGATCTGCCTGTGGACACCCTGGTCATTGGCGTTTTCCCGCGCGAACATCACTCGGCTTGGCCTTGGCCAACGGCACGCTGGCAGTGGGTCCATACCGCCATGCGCGCCGTAGCACCGGAATGCTGGTTCATCGATAGCAACCAACTAGCGCAAGCACTCTTGAGTGCTGGCCAAGTACGGACCGTGGCGGACCCCCACCTGGACGGTTGGCTGCCAAGCAAGGTGCAAACGGACCCGGCACCCTGCTTGTTTCCCTTGGTGGAGCGGCCCTGCAGTAGCTTTTCGCAATGGTGGACACGCGCCACGCGCGGCTTGAAACAAGCGAGCGAGCTGTTGTGAGCCTCAAAGCGTGCACCAGCTACATTTCCAGCGCTCTTGCCCGTCGAGATATCAGTTCCCGTTACGTCAGCATTGCTCGTTGCGGCAGCAGCACCCGTCGCGTCAGCAATATCCGTTGCGAAAGCTGGCGTCATGTCTAGCGCGCTGGTGTGGTTCAAGCGTGACTTGCGCATAGCGGACCACGCGCCTTTAGCGGCGGCGGCGGGGTGCCGCGCTGTGTTGGCGCTGTTCATCATTGAACCGGTTTGGCTCGCCAGCCCGGAATGTCACCCAAGGCATGTGGCATGGCTGCTGAAATGTCTGCATGAACTGCAAGCAACTTTGGCAGCACGCGGCCTACCGCTGCTGGTGCGCACCGGTGAAGCCACGGCGGAATTGGCAGCGCTGTTGCACGAGTTTCCGTTCACGCAGCTGTTCAGCCACGAAGAAACAGGCCCGGGCTGGAGCTACGAACGTGACAAAGCCGTAGCACGCTGGTGCCGTGCACAGGGTGTGCAGTGGCAGGAGTGGCCGCAGACCGGCGTGGTGCGCCGGCTGAAAGACCGACGTGGTTGGGCAGCGCGCTGGCAACAGCGCATGGATGCACCGCGAATTGCCGCTCCGGAACACTTCCACGCACCAGCAAGGTTCGCGGTTGCCACGACGCCCTTGCACCTGCCTACTCTGCGGGAG
>CALPVO020000054.1 GCA_943327025.2 Janthinobacterium lividum | reverse complement strand
ATGTGCAGCAGGATGAGGCTGAACATGAGCACCAGCAGGCGTGGCCGCCGCCAGTGCGCATGGATACGCAGTAACAAGCGGTCCAGCCCGTTCAGCACTTCGTAATGCAACAGCACGCAAGCCATGACCGCCAGCAACGTGGCGATAGCGGACGCCCAATGGGCTGGTGTCAACATCAGTTGCGGTAGTTCAGGGGCGGTGCGCGGTCGCCGACGATGGACACGTATTCGAAGTTCGGGCCGCGACGCTTGTCGAACTCAGCGCGCGCTGCCGCGACCAGCTTCGGGTCCTTGAACAGCGCAACACCGGTAAGCGCCAAGGTCTTCGCCGCCACTTCCATTCCTTTCAGCCCAATGCTCGTGCCACCGGCCGCCACGGCCTGCCAGCTGTGCGCAGGCGTGCCCGGAACCCAGGTGGCCGTACGGATGCCCACCGTGGGCACGAGCCAACTGATATCACCGACGTCCGTGCTGCCGTAGCCCTCGCGTTCGAAACCATAAGGCTGTACCACTTGCTCGGTGCCCGGCGCCTTCGCGGCCGTACCCAGGGTGGCAATAATGCCGTCAGCGAAGGTGCGCTCTTCGGCGGTGTACTGCACTCCACCCACGCGCCGCATGGCGGTATCGGCCACAGCGCCCAGCGTGTCATTTGGCAACAAGCTGTAAACGCCATGAATCACTTCATAGTCCATGGTGGTGCCGGTGCCCATGGCGCCAGCTTCCGCGGTCTTCACTACGCGGTCGAACAAGCCCAGCATGACGCGCGGATCTTGATGGCGCACGTAGTAGTACACCTCGGAGAACTCCGGGACCACGTTCGGTGCGGCGCCACCATTGGTAATGATGTAGTGAATGCGCGAGTCGGAAGGCACGTGCTCGCGCATCAAGTTGACCATGTAGTTCATGGACTCCACGCCGTCGAGCGCTGAGCGCCCGCGGTCCGGTGCGCCTGCCGCATGGCTGGGGGTCCCTCGGAAGCGGAACTTCGCGCTCTTGTTGGCCAGGCTCAAGTCCTGTGTAGCGTTGTTGGTGTCGCCGGGGTGCCAGTGGATGACCACATCCACGTCCTTGAAGAGGCCAGCGCGGGCCATGTAAACCTTGCCGGCACCGCCTTCTTCAGCAGGGGTGCCGTAAAAGCGGACTGTGCCGGCGGTACCGCTGGTCTTCAGCCACTGAGCCATGGCGATAGCAGCACTCGCGCTGCCGGCGCCGAACAGGTGGTGGCCGCACGCGTGCCCACTGAGGCGTCCCTTCAGCGGAGTGCGCACCGGGTTGGCGGCTTGGCTGAAGCCGGGCAGTGCGTCGAATTCCCCGAGCAAGCCGAGGGTGCTGCCGCCAGTTCCTTGTTTGTATTCGGCGGTGAACGCCGTCGGAATGCCTGCCACGCCGGCCGTAACGGTGAACCCGGCATCGGCCAGTACTTTCTGCAGCAGCGCCGAGGACTGACGCTCCTGATAGCCCACTTCGGCAAAGCCCCAGATAGCGAGCGCCGTTTCGGCAGCTACCGCGCGGTGCGCTTCGACGCTGGCCAGCACCGCCTTGGTGTCGCTGTCGGGTAGCGGGGAGCGGGGCGCTTTGCTGGCACCCAAGGCAGGTGCCGCAGTGAATGCCAGCAGCAGTGCGCTGGCTACGGCCGTGGCCAATGCCCGACCAACGGTAAGGCCAGCCACAGGGCCGAAAGCGTTGCGAGGGGAGTGTGGGTGGCGCAGGGCGCGCGCGAGATGGGGGGTGTTCATACCCCCGATAGTAGCGCGTGTTTATTCCGGGAGGGAGCCGGGAGCCCGCTTGCTCCCACAGGGGGCATTGGCTATTCGTAGGAGGCAGCTTGCTGCCGACTCTTACCGCCGGCGCAGCAGCAGATACAGCGTGCTCGCTGCCATGGCCACCCAGCCCGCCCACACGGGTTCGGCGGCCAAGCCACACCACAGCACACCGCCAAGGAAGCCGGCACAAGCCACCACGGTGGCATCGCGGCGACGGCTGGCTGCTTCGTTGGCCGCCTGCAGGGCGGCCAGCCGCTGCGGCTCCAGTTCCAGTGTCAGCTTGCCTTGGTGCAAGTCGCGCAGGCCGCGCTGCAGCACGGCTGGTGCGCCCTTCAGCGCCTCAAGTACATCGGGCGCCTGCTGGCGCCAGCTACGCAGCACGGCGAGCGGCGAGAGGTGTTCTTTCATCCACTGGCGCAGGATGGGCTGCGCGGTTTGCCATAGGTCCAGTTCAGGGTAGAGCTGGCGGCCCAAGCCTTCGATGTTCAGCAGCGTCTTCTGCAGCAGGATGAGCTGCGGCTGCACTTCCATGCGGAAGCGGCGTGCGGTCTCGAACAGGCGCAGCAACACCTGCCCGAAGGAAATCTCCGACAGCGGCTTGTTGAAGATGGGCTCGCACACGGTGCGTACCGCACTCTCCAGTTCGTCCACCCGCGTGTCGGGCGGCACCCAGCCGCTGTCTATGTGCAGTTGCGCCACGCGGCGATAGTCGCGGTCGAAGAACGCCAGGAAGTTCGCGGCCAAGTAGTGCTGGTCGCGCGTGTCCAGCGTGCCCACGATGCCGAAGTCGATGGCGGCATAGCGCGGGTTCGCCGGGTCCGTCACGTCCACGAAGATATTGCCCGGATGCATGTCGGCGTGGAAAAAGTTGTGCTTGAACACTTGAGTGAAGAAAATCTCCACGCCGTATTCGCCCAACTTCTTGAAGTCCGTACCGAGTTCGCGCAGCTTCGCGATGTCGGAAATTTGCACGCCGTACACGCGCTCCATCACCATCACATCCACTCGGCACAGGTCCCAATAGACCGCCGGCACATGAATGATGGGTGAGCCTAGGAACTGTCGGCGCAACTGCGCGGCGTTGCCGGCTTCGCGCATCAGGTCCAGTTCGTCGAGCACGGTCTTTTCGTATTCAGCGACCACTTCCACCGGGCGCAGGCGGCGGCCATCGTCGGAGCCGGCGGCGAAGATGCCCGCCACGGCGTACATCAGTTCCAGGTCCTTAACGATGCGTTCGCGCATGCCTGGGCGCAGCACCTTCACCACTACGGCCTCGCCGGTCTTCAGCACGGCGCCGTGGACCTGCGCGAGCGAAGCCGCGCCCAGCGGTTCCGTCTCGAACTCCGCGAACAGTTCGCCTACCGGTGCACCGAGAGCAGCCTCGATACGCTCCCGCGCTTGGTCTACCGGAAACGGCGGGACGCGGTCCTGCAGTTTCGCCAGTTCATCGGCGAGGTCTGCGGGGAGCAGGTCGCGGCGGGTGGACAGTGCCTGCCCGAATTTGATGAAGATGGGACCGAGCGTTTCCAATGCCAGCCGCAGACGTTCGGCCCGCGTACCGGCTTGGCGGCGCACGAACCAAGTCCATGGCGACACCAAGCGTAGCCACGCCAAGCGACGTTCCAATCGACTGCCGGCGAGAAACTCCTCCAAGCCGTATTCCACGGTGATGCGCTGGATTTGCACCAGACGCCGCAGCACCCGCCAGCGCGACACCTTGCCGAAGGTGGGCTCACGTACGGCGCCGTTTGCGGGCGCGCTCACGAACGGGCCCGCGCCACGCGCGCCTCGAGCAAACGCAAGCGGGCTTCGGCGCGGTCCACACCTTCACGCAAGCGGTCTACATCGTCCATGAACACTTCGGCTTCCGCACGTGGCGGTAACTGGTGCGTTTCTTCGGTGAGGTATTCGGCGGTGTTGGCGGCGAACGAGCCCGCTACCTGTTTGCCGAACTGGAAGACACCGCGAGCGAAGCGTAGTGCATGGTGAGCTTGGGCCTCGCCCAAATAGCGTGCAACCTCCGCCTCGAGGTCGGGGTGCGCATAGGAAAGCAGGGTGCGGAAGGCTTGCGCGGTTTCTGCGTCACCTTCAATGCGGACACCGCCGGTACGCAGGCGCAGGTCGGCCAGTGGCGCCATCATGGCGAGCAATGCGAACGGCGTGCCGAAAACGGTGGTGTCTGCCGCGCGGTCATCTGCCGCCAGTTCCAGTTCGCCATTCACTACGCTCAGCACCAAGCGCAAGCCGCCCGGTACATCCACTTGTACGGCGAAGGTGCGTCCTTCCAGACGTTCCAATTGGCGGCGAGCAGGCGTGCTGGCTTGTACGGTGCGGTTCAGTAATTGGCTGAACGGCAACAGCAGACGAGGGGGCAGGGTCATTGGCTTAGTACCGCCAGCCACGGTGCAGCGCGACGATGCCACCCGTGAGGTTGTGATAGCGACAGCCATCGAGGCCCGCTTGCTGGAACATGCCGAGCAGGGTTTCCTGGTCGGGGTGCATGCGGATGGATTCCGCCAAATATTGGTAGCTGGCTGCGTCGTTGGCTACCCACTGCCCTAGCTTCGGCAGCACGTTGAACGAATAAGCGTCATAGACCGGCGCAAGGCCGGGCGCCACGGGCTTGGAAAATTCCAGCACCAGCAACTGGCCGCCCGGCTTCAGCACGCGGCGCATGTCGCACAGCGCGCCTTGCTTGTCGGTGACATTGCGCAGGCCAAAAGCGATGGTGACCGCGTCGAAGGACTGGTCTGGAAACGGCAGGCGTTCGGCGTTGGCTACGGTGCAGGTGATGGTCCCCACCAGGCCAGCATCGATGACGCGGTCGCGCCCGTGGGCCAGCATGGCGCCGTTGATGTCGGACAACACCACGCGCCCCTTCGGGCCTACGTGCTTCGCCAAACCGATGGCGATGTCGCCCGTACCCCCAGCCACATCGAGCGCGCGTTGGCCGGGGCGCAGGCCCGTTTGCGAGAACAAAAAGCGCTTCCACAAGCGATGGATGCCCATCGACATGAGGTCGTTCATCACATCGTATTTGTCCGCCACGGACTCGAACACGCCGCGCACGCGCCGCGCCTTGTCTTGGCGGGGAACTTGCTCGTAGCCGAAGTCGATGGTTTCCGCGCCGGGAGGGGCGGGCGGCGGGGTGGTATTCATGCGGTAATTCTAGCCCATGCAAGGGCCGTCGACCGGGTTCAGGCCGCAGCGGTACCGCAGTGCTGCTGACGTAAGCAGTTCAGGAAGCGCTTCAGGGCCTGCGCAAAAGCCTCGTGCTCCACCAAGAAGGCGTCGTGGCCATGCGGCGAGTTCATCTCGATGAATTTGGTGGGCATGCCTGCCGCCGTCACGAGGTCCGCCAACTGCCGCTGCTGTTCCAGCGGGAACAGATGGTCCTCGTGGACACCGATGACCAATGCGCGCTCGTGGCGCAAGCGAGCGGCCCCGGTGGTCCGGGCGGCGGCCACCTGCGCGGCGTTGCCGGTGTCGAGCGGCAGTGCCGCGGCCGGCGTGGCCACGGTTGCCACAGGCTGCAAGGCGCCGAACTCGAACAAATCCATGGCTCGCGAGATAACCCAGTACGAGCCCGGGTCGAATACGCGTTCGAACTTGGCTGCCTGATAATCCAGCCAGCTCTCCACTTCGAAACGCGTACCGCTGGCAGTGTCCGCCGGGGCCTGGGCTGGCGCGCGGCCGAAGCGGGTTTCGAGCAGGTCGCCGCCGATATAGCTGAGCACGCCGACCTTGCGCGCGTGGCGCATGGCGATGGCAATCTCTTCCTTGGAAGACGCCGGGTTGCGCCATGCGGTGCCGACAATTTCGCGCTGCAGGCTGCGCGTGGCAACGGCATAGGCGTGCGGTGCCAAGGCGCCCGAAATGGACACGAGCCCGCGGGCTGCCTCGGGGAACTGCGCCGCGTGCGCCATGACTGTCATGCCGCCGAGCGACGGACCGACCACGGCCAACAACTTCTGAATGCCTAATTGCTCGACGGCGGCTTGGCCAGCGCGTGCGATGTCCGCCACGTGCAGCAGCGGGAAAGTGGTGCCATAGCTTTCGCCGGTGGCAGGGTTCGTGGCGGCGGGGCCCGTGCTGCCAAAGCAGCTGCCCAAGGAATTCACGCAGAGGACGAACAGTTGGTCCGTGTCGAGCGCCTTGCCGGAGCCAATCTGCTTTTCCCACCAGCCGGCGACGCTGTCGCCGTGGTGGCTGGCGGCATGCGCGCCTACGGACAGACCGGTAAACACCAGCACGGCATTGTCGCGGGCAGCGTTCAGTTCGCCCCAGGTTTCCACGGCCACTACCGCGCCCACGAGCTCGCCACCGCCTTGCAGGCGGAACGGCGAGGGCAGGGCAAAGCTGCGCGTGGCGCCTTGGGCCAGACCGGAAGTGGGCGGGAATGTTGCCGTGGAACTCATGGGCAGCAGTTTCCCATGCCTGCCCGGCAGGGAGCCGTCCGGTAACAGACGGGTTGGTTATGGGCGCATCATCAACGGGTAGTTTTTCCAGCCCGCCGCCCGCCTATCCTTGGCACTATGAGAGTAGCCCCCGTGTGGCTGCCCACCGCACTTTTTAAGGAACGAAGCCATGATCTACAACAGCATCCTCGACACTATCGGCCGCACGCCCATCGTGAAGCTGAACCGCCTGGCCCCGGCCCACGTGGACCTGTACGTGAAGGTGGAGTACTTCAACCCGGGTGGCTCCGTGAAGGACCGCCTCGCCATCGGCATCATCGAAGACGCGGAGCGTCGCGGCGTGCTGAAGCCGGGCATGACGGTGGTGGAAGCCACCTCCGGCAACACGGGCGTGGCGCTAGCGATGGTCTGCGCCGCCAAGGGCTACCAGTTCGTGGCCGTGATGGTGGAAACCTTCTCCGTGGAGCGCCGCAAGATCATGCGCGCCTTCGGGGCCAAGGTGGTGCTTACGCCTGCCGCCGAGCGCGGCAGTGGCATGGTGCGCAAGGCGAAGGAACTGGCGGAGCAGAACGGCTGGTTCCTCACCAGCCAGTTCGCCAACGAGGCGAACCCGGCCTATCACCGCCAAACCACGGGCCCGGAGATTTTGTTGGACTTCGCCGGCAAGCGCCTCGACTACTTCGTGTCGGGCTGGGGCACGGGCGGCACCATGACGGGTGCGGGCCAGATGCTCAAGAAGGCGCGTCCGGACCTCAAGATTGTCACGACGGAACCGGCAGGCGCGCGCTTGCTCGCGGGCGCCGAGTTCAAGCCGCATAAGATTCAGGGCTGGACGCCCGACTTCATCCCGGCCGTGCTCGACCGCACCGTGTTCGACGACAACGTGCCGGTAACGGACGAAGAGAGCATCCAGACCGCGAAGCTGCTGGCCCAGAAGGAAGGCATCTTCGTGGGCATTTCTTCGGGCGGCAATTTGGCTGCGGCGCTGAAGGTGGCGGAAAAGGCCGAGCCGGGCTCGGTCATCCTCACCATCCTCGCTGACACCGGCGAGCGTTACCTGTCGACGGTGCTCTTCGAAGGCGTGAACGAAGGCTCAGACGAAGTCTGAGCCCGAAGCCTTCTGTAGCCGGCCGTTCGTTAGCGACGCCAAGCTAGCGACTTGCCTCCGACCTTGCGCCTTAGGGCTTGCGCGTAATGCTCGTGGCCATCTGGATGATGGAGGCGAGGTCGGTGAGGTTGGAAGGCACCACTAGCGTGGTGCTTTCCTGAGCCAGCTTGCCGAACTGCTTTACGTATTCCTCGCCAATCCGTAACTGCATGGCTTCCATGCCGCCGCGGTCCGCCAATGCTCCACCCACCTGACGCAGCCCCTCGGCGGTGGCCGAGGCCACGGCGAGAATGGCCGCGGCTTCGCCTTCTGCCTCGTTAATCTGCTGCTGCTTGTTGGCCTCGGACTCTTTGATGACGCGCTGCTTTTCGCCTTCGGCCTGGTTCACCTTGGCATCGCGCTCACCTTCGGAAGTCAGGATGACGGCGCGCTTCTCACGCTCCGCTCGCATCTGCTTCTCCATCGCCTGCAGCACGTCCTTGGGCGGCGTGATGTTCTTGATCTCGTAGCGCAATACCTTCACGCCCCAGGGCTCGCAGGCCTTGTCGAGTTCGCTCACCACGTTGCTGTTGATGGTGCCGCGCTCTTCGAAGGTACGGTCAAGGTCAATCTTGCCAATCTCGCTGCGCAGTGTGGTTTGCGCCAGCTGGATGATGGCGAACACATAGTTGTGGATGCCATAGGAAGCGCGTTGCGGGTCCAGTACCTGCAGGTAGAGCACGCCGTCGACTCCCACCTGGACGTTGTCTTTGGTGATGCAAATCTGCTCGGGGATGTCCATCGCATCCTCTTTGAGCCCGTGGCGATAAGCGATGCGCTCGGCGAATGGCAGCAACAGGTGGAAGCCGGCGTGTAGCGTGCGGTTGTACTTGCCCAGGAATTCAATGACGTAGGCATTCTGCTGCGGCACCACGACCGCCGTTTTGACGATGACGATGATGGCGAGTAGCGCCATGACGATGAGGACGATGGAGGTCATGCTGAGGTCCTTTCAGTGGGTTCGCGGCTGAGTAGCAGCACCAGGCCATCCCGGCCGCGCAGGTAGGCGGGTTCGCCGGGTTCAAGTGGCTCGGAGCCGATGTTGCGTCCGGTCCATGGGCTGCCATTGTGGTGGACCGGCCCCTCTTTGCCCGCAGCGATGGACGCCGCAGGAACGGCCGTGCCCGTGCTGAACGGAGCGTCGAGTTCGTCACTTTGGCGCGCGCGGAGTGCCGCGTAGAGGCGGCGGCGGAAGCCGAATGTATAGGCCAAAGCCAGTACGCCGAACAGCGGCCAGTCGGCGAGGGGTGGCACTGGCAGACCCGCCCACAGCAGGCCGCCCGTGGTAATGGCGGCCAGGCCGAGGAAGACCAGATAAAACTGGGCGTCGATGAGCAGCAATTCGAGCGCTAGCAGCGCTGCGCCGACAATCATCCAAGTTTGCAGAGACACAGTGCTCACCTCCTGAAGCGGGGAGTTTCCATGCTACGCCGCTTATGGCTCAAGCGCGTGCCCTGGCCCCGCGTGGGGCGCGTCCGCGACGCGTTCCACGGCGAACCGAGCCAGGCGTTCCAGATAGGCCTGCCAATACTTCTCGCGTTGGCGACCGAGGTCCTGCAGGAAGGCCCAACTGTAGAGGCCGGAATTGTGGCCGTCATCGAAATGGAGGCGGACTGCGTAATGCCCCACCGGCTCCACTTGGGTAATTCCCACATGTTCCTTGCGGACCTGCAGTACTTCCTGGCCTGGCCCGTGTCCGCGAACTTCCGCTGACGGCGACATGACCCGCAGGTATTCGCAGGTGAGGGCATAACCCTCGCCGTCCTCGAACACCACTTCCAGCAGCCGGGACTGCCGGCGCAAACGCAAAGAAAAAGCCATGTCGGTAGTGTACCGACATGGCTTGTTCGTGGTTGGCCCGGAATCCCGTGAATTCACGGAAAGCCGGGCGGGCTCAGGCGGACTGCCGTATTAGGCGGCGAGGGCGAGCTCATTGTCGCGACGGCGCAGACGGAAGGCCGCCAGAGCCGCCAGACCGAGGGCCAGCAGCGCCAAGCTGCCCGGCTCAGGCACAGTCACCGAGGTGGCGAAGAAGCTGGCGCCGCCAGCCATCTGCGCTTCGGCGAAGGGCGTCAGGCCGTTACCGAGAGTACCAACACCGCTCACCGTATTGTTGCCGGCGAAGGTTGCGGTGATGTACACACCATTGCCAAGCGGGCTGGCCAGCAACATGGAGTCGTCGTTGATGGCGTCCTGGCTGAACGTAAACGTTGAGCTGAACACCGACTGTGGGCCACCGGACAGCAGGTCCTGCAAGAGCAGGGTCCAGTTACCGATGGTGTAGACGGTGGACATATACCCTGACTGGGGCGACATGAACAGCAGGTTCACGAACATGTCCAGCGAGGTGTTGTTGAAGTTCTGCTGGCCGTTGGTGTTGTCCAACGTGTACGTGAAGCTGTTGTTCGCGTAAGGAGTGACACCGTCGTCCATGTAGTAGGGCGCGAGATTCGAGTAGTCGAGCGTCGAGTCGAGGCCCGAACCCGACAACGTGCCAGCGGCGTAGTCGTTGATCGTCTCCACGCCCGCGGCCGGCGAGTACTCTTGCGTGGCGGTGCTGCGCCCGCCGGTGCCGTCATCGTAGCCGAGGGTGGCGGTCACCAAGCCGACGATATACGTCAGTGGCGCAGCCTGCACCTGGAAGGACAACCCTGCCAGGACGAGCCCGGCGAGCATGCCGGCTTTCTTGATGTGTTTCGTCGTCATGACCCTAGTAACTCCTGAGCCGCCAAGGGGCTGGCGGGTTTGCGATAAGAAACTGCAAAACCCGTGCCGTAGCCTCTAAACCCTTACCAAACAACACGTTGAATTCGACCGTGGGTGTTGCAGGGGACGCACTGTATAAAGCGCCGACAATACAAAGCGGGACGCGCTTCACAGTTCTCCCCCGGGGGCGCAAGCCCTTGTCACCCACCCCCGGGCTGAAGGCCGCTAGCTGGTGGGAGGAGCACGCCCAGTGGATGCGCCTGCCACAGGGCCCAAACCCCGCCGCTCCGGATACGCACAATTAAGAAGTGTCGGCCCATTAGGGTCGCCGGCCTCGCCGTTCCTTCCCCGTTCAGGCCCACCGTGCCACGGAAAAGAACGTTCAAACCCCGGAGCGCGGCGTGTCGAAAACATTTACGTGCGATGCCGCTGGCCCCCGAGAGAAAAGCTCAAGCCCATGATTCAAATAATAAAAAACCTGATGGCACGGCTCTTGGATTAGGGAAGCCAAGGCACTCGCCGGGCTAAGCGCCCAGTAAGCAGAGGCGCAAGCCGACGAGTGCGGGGTTATTGAGTTTTTTTGGGAGTAGACGGTAATGACGATGAGCAAGCACGAACGCGAAACACAGTGGGCCCTGGATTTCCGCCGCGAAATCACCCGCGCCAAGCTGTCCCGCCGCGAGATCATGAAGTTGGGTGTCCTTGGCACCGGTACGGCCTTCCT